>JBDTDW010000085.1:0-14963 GCA_039922855.1 Candidatus Nanopelagicales bacterium
GTGCGTCGGCGGCTCGCGCTGTCAGTCGCGTCCGCTCGAGCACGCCGGCGACCTGGGTCGCGAAGGCGGTGAGCAGCCTGCGGTCCGAGGAGGACGGCGGCGGCCCGGACAGGGCCAGCCGCAACGACGGGCCGGCGTCCACGACCACGTCGGCGGCGTCCGGGTCGGTCAGCTCCGGAGACCCGCTGGCCTGCACCACGACCCAGCGACGAGGTCCGGCCTCGATGTCCTGGCGCTCCAACAACGAGGCCGCGTGCATCCCGAACGTCTCCCGCGCCTGCTCCAGCAGGGCCTGTACGCCGTCCTCGCGGCGCAGCACACCGGTGGTCAGCGACGCGAGCACGGCGGCCTCCGCACCCCGTCGCGCCGCCTGCGCGGCCCGCGCGACACTGCGGTCCACGATCGTGGCGACCGCCGCCGCCACGACGACGAACACCACGAGCGCGAAGGCATTCTGCGGCTGGCCGATCGTCAAGGTGCCGTACGGCGGTGTGAAGTACCAGTTCGCGAGCAGCCCCGCTGACAAGGCTGTGAGGACGGCCGGGGCAATTCCGCCTACCAGCGCCGACAGCACCACGCCCAACAGGTACGCCAAGATCACCGTCACCAGGCTGACATCGTCGCGGAGCGGACGTAGCGCCAACGTCACCAGAATCGGCACGATGACCGCGGTGGCCCACGCGATGGAGCGGCGCTGACGGCCCAGCCGGCGCTGCAGACGACGGGTCCACAGGTTTCCACCGGCACGCTCGTGGGTCACGACGTGGATGTCGATGTCGCCGGACTCGCGCACGATGGTCTCGCTGGTCCCGGGGCGCAGCAACGAGACCAGGCGACTGCTGCGCGAGACGCCGACCACGATCTGGGTGGCGTTGACGCTGCGGGCGAAGTCCAGCACCGTCGAGGCGATCTCATCGCCAACCACCGTGTGATACGTGCCGCCCAAGCTCTCCACGAGCGCCCGCTGCCGGGCCAGTGCCGCCGGTGCCACGCCCACGACGCCGTCACCGCGGACCACGTGCACCGCGATCAGGTTGCGGCCCTGCGCCCCTTCGGCGATCCGGGCGCCCCGGCGGATCAGCGTCTCCCCCTCGGGGCCCCCAGTGAGGGCGACCACGATCCGTTCCCGGGCCGGCCAGATGTCCTCTATCTGGTGCTCTGCGCGGTACGACTCCAGACCCTCCTCGACGCGGTCGGCGACCCAGAGCAGCGCCAGCTCGCGTAGCGCGGTGAGGTTGCCGACGCGGAAGTACCTCGCGAGCGCCGCGTCGACCTTCTCCGCCGGATACACGTTGCCGTGCGCCATCCGCCGGCGCAGCGCCTGCGGGCTCATGTCCACGAGCTCGATCTGGTCGGCGGCCCGCACCACGGCGTCAGGGACCGTCTCGCGCTGGCGTACCCCGGTGATCGACTCGACGACGTCGCCGAGGGACTCCAGGTGCTGGACGTTGACGGTGGTGATCACGTCGATGCCGGCGCTGAGCATCTCCTCGACGTCCTGCCAGCGCTTCTCGTTGCGTGAACCCGGCACGTTGGTGTGGGCCAGTTCGTCGACGAGGACGATCCTCGGCGCCCGCGTCAGCACGGCGTCGATGTCCATCTCCTGGAAGGTCGCATCCCGGTGCAGGAGCGTGCGGCGTGGGACCACCTCGAGACCGACGACCAGCTGCTCGGTCTGGACGCGCCCGTGCGACTCCACGACGGCCACGACCACGTCCCGGCCGCGCTCCAGGCTGCGGTGACCCTCCCCGAGCATCGCGAACGTCTTCCCCACACCGGGCGCGGCGCCGAGGTAGATGCGAAGGCGGCCACGTGTCACGAACCCCATGATGTCGCGATCAGCGCGCCGCGGCGGCCAGCGCGAGGTTCAACAGCAGCACGTTCACCCGCGGCTGGCCGATGAACCCGAGGGCTCGACCCTCCGTGTTCGCGGCGACCAGCGCCTGCACCTGTGCCACCGACAGACCGCGGGCCTTGGCGACCCGGTCGACCTGGATCGCGGCGTAGGCCGGGCTGATGTCCGGGTCGAGCCCGCTGCCGCTGGCAGTCAGCGCGTCCGCCGGCACCTCGGACGGGTCCACCCCGTCCTGCTTCGCGATAGCGGCCTTGCGCTGCTGCACCTGCGTCAGCAGCGTCGGGTTGGAGGCCGAGAGGTTAGAGGCCCCGCTGTTCATGGCGTCGTAGCCGGTGCCCGCCGCCGACGGCCGGCCCTGGAACCACTGGGTGCCACCGAAGTTCTGGCCAGCACCGAAGTTCTGGCCGATCAGTGAGCTGCCGACGACGGCGCCGTTGGCATCAGTCACGTACGAGCCGGCCGCTTGGCCGGATGCCGCCACCCGCCCCACGGCCCAGACTGCGAACGGGTACACCACGCCGACGAGCACCGTGAAGACAACGATCGCGAGGACCGCAGTGACGGCCTGGCGGACATAGAGGGTCATGATCAGCCGATCCCGGGGATGTGTGAGACGAGCAGGTCCACCAGCTTGATGCCGATGAACGGCAGGACAAGTCCACCGAAGCCGTAGATCCACAGGTTGCGGGACAACAGCTTCGCGGCACTTGTCGGCTTGTACCGCACTCCGCGAAGCGCAAGTGGTATCAGTGCGATGATGATGAGGGCGTTGAAGATCACGGCCGACAGGATCGCGGAGGCCGGCGACGACAGGTGCATCACATTGAGGCTGTTCAGCCCTGGATACACCACGACGAACATCGCCGGGATGATGGCGAAGAACTTCGCCACGTCGTTCGCGATGGAGAACGTCGTGAGTGCTCCTCGGGTGATGAGCAGCTGCTTGCCGATCTCGACGATGTCGATCAGTTTGGTCGGGTTGGAGTCGAGGTCCACCATGTTGCCAGCCTCCTTGGCCGCCGACGTCCCGGTGTTCATCGCGACACCGACGTCGGCCTGCGCGAGCGCAGGGGCGTCGTTGGTGCCGTCCCCGGTCATCGCGACGAGGCGACCACCCTCCTGCTCCTTGCGGATCAGGGCCAGCTTGTCCTCGGGTGTGGCCTCTGCCAGGAAGTCGTCGACGCCGGCCTCAGCCGCGATCGCCGCCGCCGTCATCGGGTTGTCCCCAGTGATCATGACGGTGCGGATGCCGAGGGCCCTCAGCTCGGAGAACCGTTCCTGGATACCGCTCTTCACGACGTCCTTGAGCTGGATCACCCCGAGCACACTCGCACCGCCTGGCCGCGAGGACGCGACGACCAGCGGGGTTCCGCCGGTACCGGAGATCCCGTCGACGGTAGCCATCACGGCCGGGTCGACCTGTCCCCCGAGCGAGGCCACCCACGCCAGGACGCTGCTGGAGGCGCCCTTGCGGATCTGGGCGCCGTCGAGGTCCACGCCGGACATCCGGGTCTGGGCCGTGAACTCCACGAACGTGGCGCGGGTCAGCTCGCCCTCCTCTGGCTCGCGGAGCCCGTACTCGGTCTTGCAGAGCACGACGACCGACCGCCCTTCCGGCGTCTCGTCGGCCAGGCTGGAGATCTGGGCGGCGACCGCGAGGTCGTGCCCATCGACGCCGGGTGCCGGTAGCAGCGCCGTGGCCTGCCGGTTTCCCAGGGTGATGGTCCCGGTCTTGTCCAGCAGCAGCGTGGAGACGTCGCCGGCCGCCTCGACCGCCCGGCCGCTCATCGCGAGGACGTTGCGCTGCACCAGCCGATCCATCCCGGCGATACCGATTGCTGAGAGAAGTGCCCCGATGGTGGTGGGGATCAGGCACACCAGCAGCGCGACAAGAACGATGACGGTCTGCGGGGCCCCGGAGTACGTCGCGAACGGCTGGAGGGTCGCGACGGCCAGCAAGAAGATGACGGTCAGGGAGGCCAGCAGGATCGAGAGCGCGACCTCATTCGGTGTCTTCTGCCGGGAGGCGCCCTCCACGAGCGCGATCATCCGGTCGATGAACGTATGGCCCGGCTCGGCAGTGATCTGCACGACGATCCGGTCCGAGAGCACCTTGGTGCCACCGGTCACCGCGGAACGGTCACCGCCGGACTCGCGGATCACCGGCGCCGACTCCCCAGTGATCGCGGACTCATCGACACTGGCGACGCCTTCGACGACATCCCCGTCGCCGGGGATCACATCGCCGGCCTCGCACACGACCCGGTCACCGACTCGCAGCTCGGTGGCGCTCACCTGCTCCTCGTCGCCTTGGGGACCAAGTCGGCGGGCCATGGTGTCGCGGCGGGTCGCCCGCAGGCTCGCCGCCTGCGCCCGGCCCCGGCCCTCGGCCACTGCCTCAGCGAGGTTCGCGAACACCACGGTGAGCCAGAGCCACACCACGATGAGCCAGGAGAAGACCGACGGGTCCGACACGGCGAGCACGGTCGAGATCACCGCACCCACCTGGACGACGAACATGACGGGGTTGCGGTACATCAGGCGCGGGTCAAGCTTGACGAACGCCTGCGGCAGCGAGGACATCAGGCTTCGCGGGTTGAATGCGCCCTGGCCGACGCGGTGGTCCGCGGGAGCCGTCGGGGTGGCGACGGTTGTCATCACAGTCCTTCTGCGAGTGGTCCGAGCGCGAGCGCGGGTACGAATGTCAGGCCCGCGACGATGATGACGACGCCCAGCAGCAGCAGGATGAACTGCAATCGGTGCGTCGGGAGGGTGCCGGCGGTGGCCGGGACCGGTGCCTGGGCCGCGAGCGAACCGGCCAGGCCGAGGATCAGGACCATGGGCAGGATGCGCCCCAGGAACATCGCCATGCCCAGCCCGACGTTGTAGAAGCCGGTGTTGACCGACAGCCCGGCGAAAGCGGACCCGTTGTTGTTCGCTGCCGAGGTGAACGCGTACAGCACCTCTGACAACCCGTGCGCGCCGGGGTTGAGGATGCCGGCACGCCCGGCGGGCGTCGCCATCGCGATACCTGCTCCTACCAGGGCGATCCCGGGGGTGGTGAGGATGTAGAGCGAGGAGAACTTCATCTCCCGGGCACGAAGCTTCTTTCCCAGGTACTCCGGCGTCCGCCCGACCATGAGGCCGGCCAGGAACACCGCCAGGATCGCCATCACGAGCATCCCGTACAGACCGGAGCCAACGCCGCCGGGAGCGACCTCACCGATCATCATGTCGAACAGCGTCACCCCACCTCCGAACGCGGTGTACGAGTCGTGGAACGAGTCGACGGCACCGGTCGAGGTGACGGTGGTGCTGGCGGCGAAGACCGCGGACATCGGGACCCCGAACCGCAACTCCTTGCCTTCCATCGCTGCGTGCGCCGCCTGGAGGGCGGTCCCCGAGTGCGCGGACTCTGCCGCGACCGTCGCGCCGACGGCGCCGGCCCAGAGCACCGCCATCGCGATCACGATCGCGTAGCCCTGACGGACGTCACCGACCATCTTGCCCAGCGCGCGCGGCAGGCTGAACGGGACAACGAGAATCAGGAAGATCTCGAAAAGGTTGGTGAAGGCGTTGGGGTTCTCGAACGGGTGCGCGGAGTTGGCGTTGTAGAAGCCGCCCCCGTTGTTGCCGAGCTCCTTGATCGACTCCTGGGACGCCACGAGCCCGCCGGGGATCGTCTGCGTGCCGCCGGCCAATGTCGTGAGCTCGTGCGGCGCGACAAGGTTCTGGACCACGCCGCCGAGCATCAGCACGACTGCCGCGACGAAGGCGAGCGGGATGAGGAGCCGCAGCACGGTCCGCGTCACGTCGACCCAGAAGTTGCCCAGCCGGTCGGTCTTGCGTCGCGTGAAGCCACGTACGAGCGCGACCGCGACTGCGATACCGACAGCGGCCGAGAGGAAGTTCTGCAGGGCCAGGCCGAGCATCTGGACCAGGTAGCTCGTCCCCGTCTCACCGGAGTACGACTGCCAGTTCGTGTTGGTCACGAAGGAGATCGCGGTGTTCAGAGCCTGGAACGGCGGCATGTTGTCGACGCCGTTGTTCAGCGGCAGGTAGGACTGCAGGCGCAGCAGCGCGAACAGCGCAAGGATCGAGGCTGCTGCGAAGGCGATCATCGAGCGCGCGTAGACGCTCCAACGCTGGTCGGCGTCGGGATCCACGCGGATGACCCGGTAGATCGCGCGTTCCACGCGGGTATGGTGCGAGGACGTGAACATCCTCGCCATCCAGTCCCCCAGCGGACGGTGGGCGGCCGCCAGCGCCGCGACCAGCACCGCGAGCTGGAGCCAGGCAGAGGTTGCGTCAGACACTGGTCCGCTCCCACATCAGAATCGCTCCGGGAACAACAGCGCGACAACCAGGTAGACCAGCAGTCCCAGGGCTGCGATGAGAGACAGCCACTCCGACCAGCTCACAGTCGCTGCGTCCCGCGCAGCACCAGGACGGCGACGGCAACCAGCGCAGCGAAGATCGCCAGCGAGAGGAAGTCAGCCATGGACAGCTCCCAGATCAGGGCCGGGCAACACCGGCACGTGGTACCGCCTTCGCGGCCTGGGCACAGTCCACACCTGCTGGAGAGCAACAGATCAGCTCCCTGACGCGATCTTGATGACCCCTGACACGATCTTGATACAGCCTTGACGAGGACACCAACGCCTCGCGAGATCCGCTGGAACCTCTGCACAGACAGCCTCGGTCGCTATCGGCACGAAATTCGAGGGGGATCACGCACTGCCGGGCCACACTCACCAAGGAATCACTACCGGCAATGTGCCGCATCAGTCGTCCGTGGTCCGGTCCCTTGTGGACGCCCCGCGTCAGTCGCGGCGGAATGACGCACCGCCCGATTGACGTCACCGATGTGGACCCTTCCACCAGGCATCCGCATGACTGTGCAGATGCCTGGTGTCGGACTTTACGATCTTGGGTCCTATCTGGATCCCATGCGGACGAGCGAGTCCACGGCTTGCTACGTCTTGGACGTCAGCGCACGCGGCTCCCTTGGCGGGATCGCGACGGGCGTGGCGAGCATGTTCGACTACCGCTCATGCCGAGTTGCAGATGTCGGCGACGTGTCGACCCACCGGTGTAAACACAGGGCGTTGGGGCGATCGTGAACAGCTCGAAGTCGGCCGGCTCCGGGATTGTCGGCAGACCCTGCGCAGCCCTGGCCAAGGTCGATCTGTCCGCCGCTTGAGCGGTCGCCCGGATAATCCGGTTGCCGTCTCCGCGTCGATCTCTCACAGTGGGTCCGATGCCGGAACTGCCGGTGCTCCAGGAGAGGAGGCACGACCGTGACCACGACTGTCCTCGGCCTGCCCGCAGACCGTTCCTCTCTCACCCCAGGGAGCACTCCCGGCGATGTCTCACGATTCTGCGCACGACCCGCACCCAGCTGAACCCATGGTCCCCGATGACGTCATCCCCGACGCCTACCGGTACGTCGAAACTCCGACCGGCGTTGGCGAGGTCGACGACCGCTTCGTCTTCGACTTCCGGCCCTACAACGACCTTGGGGAGGGCCAGCGCTGGTCGACCTGGCTGCGCGTCGAGCCGCTGTGCCGCGGCCCCGAGCCCCGTCCGAGCTGGGTGGTGACCTCCCAGGGCGCCGTCGACACCGAGCTCGGCATCCTCAAGACCGGCAAGGAGGCCGACGTCCACCTCGTGGAGCGCGCCGACCCCCACGACCCGGACGCCGCAGTGGTCATGGCCGCCAAGCGCTATCGCTCGCCCGAGCACCGCACCTTCCACCGCGCCGCGACCTACACCGAGGGTCGCTCGATGCAGCGCTCCCGCGACGAGCGCGCGCTCAAGCGGAAGAGCACCTTCGGGCGACTGGTAGCTGCGGGCGAGTGGGCCGTCTCGGAGTGGGCCGCACTGGTGCGGCTCTGGGAGCTCGGGCTGCCGGTCCCATATCCGGTGCAGATCGACGAGACGGAGATCCTCATGGAGTGGATCTCAGTCGTCCAGCAGGACGGCGCAGCGCAGACTGCTCCCCGGCTCGCGCAGATCCGGCCCTCGCCCGAGCTGCTGCGGTCGTACTTCGACCAGCTCACCGACGCGCTCGCGACGATGGTGCAGAGCGGTGTCGTGCACGGCGACCTGTCCGCGTACAACATCCTGGCGCAGGGCGATCGGCTGGTGATCATCGACCTGCCCCAGCTCGTGGACCTCGTCGGCAACCTCAACGCCATGGACTTCCTGCAGCGTGACTGCACCAACGTCTGCGCCTGGTTCCGCGCCCGCGGGCTGGAGGTCGACGAGCACGCCCTGTTCGGCGAGCTCATAGCGCACGCGTTCTGAGTCGACGCGCCCGCAGGCGGCGGAAAGACGCAAGTCCCGGTTGGGTGGCGGTGGTCATTTGATGTAGATGGCTGAGCACTGCGTGGCGGCTGGCCTGGTCGCGGCTGCTCTCGATACGCCCCTGGTCCGAGGATCAAGCAGGCGTGCGTGTGCTACCTCATCGACCCGATCGACGCGGTAGCCCCACTCAGAGTCGGGGTAGGCGAGGTAGTCGCCCTGGCCGAGTCGACCCAGAGCGGCGAGGGTCGGTGCACGCCTCGGGTGGCTCACCCATGCTGCTGGAATCTGTGAAGTCCGGCCAGAGCCTGGCCCCGGACCTTGCCCCGAAGGAAGGGTGTCCAGCCCAGGGTCACGCCCGAGAGACCCAGGGCTTGGCGCGACCACGCCCACAGGTCGAAGGAGTCGTGGTGCTCTTGGATAAGCCCGTCGGCGATGACGAACGAGGCCTGGATGTCATTGACCACCTGACGCCCAGTCGACGTGAACGTATACGTCGCGACCCAGTGGGCCGAGATGTCGGTGACCGAGTCGAAGGTGAGGCTGAAGTCTTTCGCCGACGCGCACAGCATCCGCCACATGTCACCGACCTGTCGGCCTCGTAGGTTGGTGAACACGGGGTCGGAGAACGCGGCGTCCTCGGCGTAGCACACGGCCATCGCTTCGGCGTCCAACGCATCGAAGGCCGTGTAGAACCTCGTGATCAACTCAACGGTCATGGCCCGACTGTAGGTTCAGATGATCGCCGACGGCGAGGATTGCGATCCGCCAGCATCCCGGGTGGCGGGTGGGTTCAGTCGCGAGTGAGGGCGGGGGAGGACACACCGAGCTCGGCGAACCGGGCGGCACCCCCGTCGAGCTCAGTCAGCACCCAGGGGCCTTCGGCTGTCAGCGCGACCGTGTGCTCCCAGTGGGCGGCCCGGCGCCCATCGGAGGTCGCCACGGTCCAGTCATCCTCGAGCAGCGCCAGGTGCCGGCTGCCGGCGCACACCATCGGTTCCACCGCCAGGGCCATCCCGGCCAGCAGCGCCGGGCCCCGACCGGGCGCCCCGAAGTTCGGGACGTTCGGCTCCATGTGCATGGCGGTCCCGATCCCGTGGCCGACGTACTCCTCCACGATCCCGTACGCCGCTCCGGCCGGCTGCGCCCGGACGTACGACTCCACCGCGTGCCCGATATCGGTGAGCCGGCCGCCGACCTGCGCGGCGGCCAGGCCGCGCCACAGCCCCTCCTGCGTCACGCGGGAGAGCTCGACGTCCTCCTGGCTCACCTGACCGACCGGCACGGTGATTGCGGCATCCCCGTGCCACCCCGACAGGATCGCGCCACAGTCGATCGAGATCAGGTCACCCTCGACCAGCTCGCGAGAGCCCGGGATGCCGTGGACGACCTCGTCGTTGACAGAGGCGCAGATGCTCGCGGGGAACGGTGGCTCGCTGTAGCCGAGGAAGGACGGCGTGGCTCCCGCTGACCGGATGGCGTCCTCCGCAAGCCGGTCCAGCTCCCCGGTCGTGATGCCTGGGCGTACGGCATCGGCCAGCAGGGCGAGGGTCCGCCCGACTACCAGGCCCGCCGCCCGCATCAGCAGCAACTGCTCAGGGGTCTTGACCTGGATCCGCTCCCGGCGTCCGAACATGGCCGGATCAGACCTCGAGCGCCTTGAGCACCCGTTCGGTGACCGCGTCGATCTCGCCGAGCCCGTCGACCTTGACCAGCAGGCCCTTCGCCGCATACAGCGAGGTCAGCGGCGCGGTCTGGTGGGAGTAGACGTCGAGTCGACGACGGATGACCTCCTCGGTGTCGTCACTGCGGCCCTGGGCGGCCGCCCTGGCCAGCAGCCGGGCGACAACATGATCGGTATCGACCGTGAGCTCCACGACGCGGTCGAGGGCGTGGCCGTGCGAGGCGAGCATGTCGTCCAGCTCGGCGACCTGCGAGGTGGTGCGAGGATATCCGTCGAGCAGGAAGCCGCCCTCCAGGTCCTGCTGCGCCAGCCGATCTCGAACCATGTCGTTGGTGAGATCGTCGGGTACGTACTCACCGGCGTCCATGTAGCGCTTGGCCTGGCGCCCCAGTGCCGACCCGGCCGCGACGTTGGCCCGGAAGATGTCCCCGGTCGAGACGTGCGGGGTGCCCAGCCGGTCCGACAGCGCCACCGCCTGGGTCCCCTTCCCCGCGCCGGGCGGGCCCATCAGAAGCAGGCGCATCAACGGAGGAAGCCTTCGTAGCTGCGCTGCTGCAGCTGGCTCTCGATCTGCTTGACCGTGTCGAGCCCGACACCGACCATGATCAGCAGACTGGTGCCACCGAACGCGAACCTCCCGCTCACCCCGAGAAGCGCGAAGGCGATGAACGGGATGATGCAGATGATGGCGAGGTAGATCGAGCCGGGGGCCGTGATCCTGGTGAGGACGTAGTCGAGGTATTCGGCGGTGGGCTTGCCGGCACGGATTCCCGGGATGAAGCCGCCGTACTTCTTCATGTTGTCGGAGACCTCGACCGGATTGAACGTGATCGCGACATAGAAGTACGTGAAGAAGATGATGAGAGCGGCGTACGAGACGAGGTACAGGGGTTCGGAGCCGGTGGTGAAGTTCGCGACGATCCAGGCACCCCAGCCGGAGGTCTGGTTGCCCGAAAGGGTCACGAGCAGCTGCGGCACGTAGAGCAGCGATGCGGCGAAGATGACCGGGATGACACCAGCCATGTTGACCTTCAGCGGGATGTACGTCGAGGTACCGCCGTACATCTTGCGGCCCACCATGCGTTTGGCATATTGCACAGGGATCCGGCGCTGGGCCTGTTCGACGAACACCACCGCTGCGATCGTGGCCAGACCGACGATCAGCACCAGCGAGAGGGTGAAGACGCCGTCGACGGAGTAGATCGTGACCATCTGTCCGGGGAACGTGGCGATGATCGAGGTGAAGATCAGCAGCGACATGCCGTTGCCGACACCCCGGTCGGTGATGAGCTCGCCGAGCCACATGACCAGCGCCGTACCGGCGGACATCGTGATGACCATGGTGACGATGAGCCACACGCTCTGGTTGGGCACCAACTGCTCGTTGCACCCTTGGAACAGCCGTCCCGGGACCCTGGCCAGCGAGATGATCGCCGTGGACTGCAGCAGCGCCAGGCCCACCGTGAGGTAGCGGGTGTACTGCGTGATCTTGCCTTGGCCGGACTGCCCTTCCTGCTTCAGGGCCTCAAGGCGCGGGATCACCACGACCAGCAGCTGCAAGATGATGCTGGCCGTGATGTAAGGCATGATCCCGAGTGCGAACACGGACAGCTGCAGCAGCGCCCCGCCGCTGAACAGGTTGATCAGGCCGTAGATGGAGTTGTCCTGCACCGTGTTGATGCACCGCTGGATCGCGGTGTAGTCCACGCCCGGAGTCGGCACCACCGAGCCGAGCCGGAACACCGCGAGGATCCCCAGGGTGAACAGCAGCTTGTTGCGCAGGTCCGGCGTACGGAACGCCGACGCGAACGCAGAGAGCACGGTCCCTCCTGTACGACCCTCGGGCCGCTCTCAATGACGTGCCGACAGGTGCCGGCGGGCTAGGGCTGCCGGACCGTCCGACTCTAACGCACGGGTCGGGCGCGGCCGGTTCCCCCGACGGTGCGGGCTTAGTCGACCACTGTGGTGGAGCCACCGGCCGCGGCGATCTTGGCGGCCGCGGTGTCCGAGAACGCCTGCGCGCTGACCTGAACCGCAACCGAGATGTCGCCGTTGCCGAGGACCTTGACCGGCTGGCCGCGCCGGACGGCACCGGCCTGGACCAGCGCCGTTACGTCGACGACACCGCCCTCGGGGAAGAGGGCAGCCAGGGAGGCTACGTTCACGACCTGGTACTCGACGCGGAACGGGCTGGTGAAGCCCTTGAGCTTGGGCAGCCGCATGTGCAGCGGCATCTGCCCGCCCTCGAACCGGGCAGGAACCTGGTAGCGGGCCTTGGTGCCCTTCGTACCGCGACCGGCCGTCTTGCCCTTGCTCGCCTCACCACGACCCACACGGGTCTTGGCAGTCTTGGCGCCCGGTGCCGGGCGCAGGTGGTGGACCTTGAGAGTCATGTCAGTCGACCTCCTCGACCTTGACCAGGTGGGTGACGGTGTGGACCATGCCGCGAATCTCGGGACGGTCCTCCTTCACCACGACGTCATTGATGCGCTTGAGACCTAACGAACGCAGGGTCTCACGGTGGTTGGGCTTGCCGCCGATGCCGGAGCGGATCTGCGTCACCTTGAGCTGGGCCATCAGGTACCAGCCCCGGCAGCACGGGCGCGCAACAGAGCCGCTGGGGCGACGTCCTCCAGGGGCAGGCCACGGCGGGCCGCGACCTCCTCGGGCCGCTCCAGGCCCCGCAGCGCCGCCACCGTGGCGTGCACGACGTTGATCGCGTTGTCCGATCCCAGCGACTTGCTCAGCACGTCGTGGATACCGGCACACTCCAGCACGGCGCGGACCGGGCCGCCGGCGATCACGCCGGTACCTGGGGATGCCGGACGCAGCAGGACGACTCCGGCCGCAGCCTCACCGGTGATCGGGTGCGGAATCGTGCCCTGGATCCTCGGCACCTTGAAGAACGACTTCTTGGCCTCCTCGACACCCTTGGCGATCGCCGCGGGCACCTCCTTGGCCTTGCCGTACCCGACGCCGACGGTGCCGTCGCCGTCGCCCACTACGACCAGCGCCGTGAAGCTGAACCGACGGCCACCCTTGACGACCTTGGACACTCGGTTGATCGCGACGACGCGCTCGACGAAGGCCGACTTCTCGGCGGCCTGGCCGCCTCTGCCGTCACGGCGCTCTCGACGCTCGCCACCGCCGGACCCGGCAGTGCCGCCGCTTCCGCGGCGCGGGGCTGCTGCAGGCATGACTAGTCCTCTTCTTTCGAATAGCTGAGATGCATCAGAACGTCAGTCCGCCTTCGCGAGCGCCGTCCGCCAGAGCCGCGACGCGACCGTGGTACTTGTTGCCGCCGCGGTCGAAGACGACGGCGTCGACCCCGGCCCCCTTGGCACGGTCGGCAACGAGTGCCCCGACCTTCTTGGCCTTGGTGGTCTTGTCCGCCGAGAGCGCGCGGACGTCTGCCTCCATGGTGGAGGCGTACGCCAGCGTCTTGCCGACAGAGTCGTCGACGACCTGGACGAACAGGTGGCGAGAGGACCGCGTAACGACCAGACGAGGTCGCACCGTAGTTCCGGTCACCTTCTTGCGGACCCGTGTGTGGCGACGCTTGATCGCCACCGACCGCTTCGTGCTCGTTCCGAGCTTGGCAACGACAGCCATTGCTACTTACCAGCCTTTCCGGCCTTGCGGCGGACAACCTCGCCGGCGTAGCGCACACCCTTGCCCTTGTACGGGTCGGGCTTGCGCAGCTTGCGCAGGTTCGCAGCGATCTCGCCGACCTGCTGCTTGTCGATGCCCGACACCGAGAACTTGGTCGGCGTCTCGACGGCGAACGCGATGCCTTCTGGTGCCTCAATGACCACGGGGTGGCTGAACCCGAGGGCGAACTCGAGCGAGCTTCCCTTGGCAGCGACCCGGTAACCGGTTCCGACGATCTCGAGGCTCTTGGAGTAGCCGTCGGTAACCCCGACGACCATGTTATGGACCAAGCTCCGCGTCAGTCCGTGCAGCGAGCGCGAGCTGCGCTCGTCGTCGGGGCGGGTCACGGCGAGGGTGCCATCGTCCCGCTTGGCGACCTGGATGGGGGCGGCGACCCGATGGGTCAAGGTCCCCTTAGGCCCCTTGATGGTCACCTCAGCGCCGGCGACGTCGACCGTGACGCCGGACGGGACGGAGATGGGCATACGCCCGATACGCGACATTGCGGTGTCCCCTTCCCTGCTACCAGACGTAGGCGAGGACTTCCCCACCTACGCCCTTCTTGTTCGCCTCACGGTCGGTCAAGAGCCCGGACGAGGTCGAGATGATCGCGACCCCGAGGCCGCCCAAAACCTTTGGGATGCCGGTGCTCTTCGCGTAGACGCGAAGGCCGGGCTTGGAGATGCGACGGACACCGGCGATCGAGCGCTCCCGGCTCGGGCCGTACTTCAGGTCGATCGTGAGGGACTTACCGACCTCAGCGTCAGCGACGCTCCAGCCTGCGATGTATCCCTGCTGCTTGAGGATCTCCGCGATGCCCACCTTGATCTTGGAGTGGGGCATCACGACGGAGTCGTGATATGCGGTGTTGCCGTTGCGCAAGCGCGTCAGCATGTCTGCGATCGGGTCTGTCATGGTCATGGCCACATGGCCTTTCTCGCCGTGGTATCCCTGCGGACCTGCGGCGCCTAGGTGTTACCAGCTGCTCTTGGTGATACCGGGGAGCTCGCCACGGTGTGCCATCTCGCGAAGGCAGATGCGGCAGAGGCCGAACTTCTTGTAGACCGATTTCGGTCGTCCGCACCGGTTGCACCGGGTGTAGCCGCGAACCTTGAACTTCGGCTTCTTGTTGGCTTTGTTGATCAGTGCGGTCTTAGCCATGACTCAGGCCTCCTTGAAAGGGAAACCGAGGTGCTTCAACAGCGCACGGCCTTCCGCGTCGTTTTTCGCCGTGGTCACCAAGGTGATGTCCATACCACGGACCCGGTCGATGGCGTCCTGGTTGATCTCGTGGAACATCGACTGCTCGTTGAGACCGAACGTGTAGTTGCCCTTACCGTCGAACTGCCGCGGGGAGAGCCCTCGGAAGTCGCGGATACGGGGCAGTGCGATGGTCAGCAGCCGATCCAGGAACTCCCACATCCGGTCACCGCGCAACGTGACGTGCGCGCCGATCGGCATGCCCTC
>JBDTDW010000086.1:0-12556 GCA_039922855.1 Candidatus Nanopelagicales bacterium
CGCCTGCGCCCGGTCGGGCACAGCGAGCACGGCGCGACCGTCATTGCAGACGACTATCCGCTCTCCCAGGAACGCGACGTCGGCCAGGATCTGGTCCCAGTGCCGATACTGGACGTCATGTCCCTCCCCGTCGTAGAGCCGGGTGCATGTGACGTTGGGCAGTGCCTGCTGCCACCGGTGCATGTGGGCCAGCGGGACGAGCTGGTCCTCGCTGCCCCAATAGAGGAAGCTCGGCGACCTGACGGTCCTCAGGTCCGGCATCCCGACGTCCCGGTAGAGCTCGAATGCCTGGGCCAGTCCCTCCGGTGGGGTGTCCCGACCGCGCGCGAACACTCCGCGGGTCGCTTCCTCGATGACCGAGTCGGCAAAGCCGGGGACGCGGTAGACCGAGCTCGTGTCTGGGAACCGCCACCACGCGGTGGGATCGGACGCGATCGCAGTCGCGGACAGCCCGATCCGGGCAACGTCGAGATTCTCCGAACCGGCGCAGGCCAGGTGCATCGACCGGATCCGGTCGCCGTTCGCGGCGGCGAGGTGGGCGGCGTACGGTCCACCGCCTGAGATCGCCACGACGGACACGCGCTCGATCTCGAGCTGGTCCAGCAACGACCACACGTCGGAGGCGTGCTCGCCGAAACCGACGGCCGGGTCGAACGGAGTCTGCCCGAGGCCGTTGCGCTCGACGGAGACCACCCGGATCTGCAGCTGCCGACGAAGGCTCCGGGCGAACTCCAGCAACCGGAACGCCCGTACGGTCGTGCCCGCACCGCCGAAGAACAGCAGCGTGTGCTCTCCCTCGGCGCCGTCGTCGATGTAGTTCACGGTGCGCCCCGATGACACCTGTGCCTGTCGTACGGTCGGACCGAGCGGGTCGAAGCCGTCCTGGAGAACGGTGATGTCAGTGGTTTGGTCAGTCATCGACCGACACCCCTACAGCCGCTGGGCCGGAAGGGCCCTCGGCCAGCTGGAAGTTCGGAGTGGCTGCCATGAGCGACCGGGTGTAGGCGTGCTGCGGCTTGGCGAAGACGTCGTCCACCTTCCCCAGCTCCACTATCTTGCCGGCCTCGAGCACCGCTATCCGCTGCGCGATGTTGCGGACCAGGGCGATGTTGTGAGTGATGAACAACAGCGTGAGTCCCATCTCGGCTTGCAGGCGTCGCAACAGCTCGACCAGCGAGGACTGCACCGAGACGTCAAGGGCAGAGGTGATCTCGTCACAGATCAAGACCTCGGGCCCGGTGGCCAGTGCGCGTGCTATCGCGACCCGCTGGCGCTCACCACCACTGAGCTGGTCCGGATAGCGATCGGCGTGGTCGGCTCGCAACGAGGCCTCCTCCAGCGCCTTCACGACGATGGCGTCCGGATCTGACACCCGTCCCCTCACCGCGTGCACCGGTTGCAAGATCAGGTCCCGGACGGTGCGTCGAGGGTTCAAGGACTCATAGGGGTTCTGGAATATGTACTGGATCCGGCGCCGCTGTTCCCGCGAGCGCTTGAAGCTGCTCCTGGGAACAACTTCACCGTCGACGAGCACATCACCGGTATAGCTGGCATGAAGGCCCGCGATACAGCGCGCCAACGTCGTCTTCCCCGAACCTGACTCTCCCAGCAGCGCAAGGCACTCGCCGACCTGGACCTCGAGGTTGATATCATCCAGAACGGTCGTGCCGCCGTACCCGGCGCTCAGCCCACGTATGTCGATCACGGTTTTCGCCACGGTCTGACTCACACCGATCCCGGCGGTGGCCGCAAGGATCGACAGCGGCTGACCGCGGTGGAAGCAGCGAACGGTGTGACGGTTCGCCAGCATCTCGTTCGGTGGGGTCTCGGCAAAGCACTGTTCGGTCGCCAGGTGGCAGCGCGGCGAGAACGCGCATCCGACCGGGCGGGCCAGCGGTGAGGGTGCGCTGCCAGGAATCCCGATCATCGCCCGGCGTCCCTCGAGGTCCGGGACGGCCCGCAGCAGGCGGGCTGTGTAGGGGTGCTGCGGTGCGCCCAGGATCTCGGTGGTGTCCCCGAGCTCGACGATCCGCCCTGAGTACATGACCGCGATCCGGTCCGCCAGCTCCGCGACCACCGACATGTCATGGCTGATGTAGACCGCCGCGCAGGAGTAGGTCGTGCACATGTCCCGGATCGTGCGTAGAACGTGCGCCTGCGTACTCACGTCCAGCCCAGTGGTGGGTTCGTCGAGCACGATCAGCGCCGGCCGGGCCGCGAAGGCCATGGCGATCGCGATCCGCTGCTGCTGGCCTCCGGAGAGCTGGTGGGGGTATCGGGCCAAGAATGCGTCGTCGTTGGGCAGCGCAACCTCGGCCAGGACCTCGCGGATCCGGGCCATGACGGTCTTGTCATCCCCGGTCAGACACTCCCTGAGCTGGGTCCTGATGCGAAGTGCGGGATTCAGTGCCGACGCGGGCGATTGTGGGATGTAGGAGACCGTACGGCCCCGCAGCCTCCTGACCTCTCGCACGGACAACCCGGCGAGGTCGCGGCCCTCCACGAAGACCGCTCCCCCGTCCACCTGCGTGCCACGCTTACAAAAGTTGAGCAGCGCCAAGCCCATCGTGGTCTTGCCCGATCCCGACTCACCTACCACGCCGAGGATCTCACCGTGCCGCACCTCAAGGGCAAGCTCTTCGACGATGGACGCCATGGAAGGCACACCCACCACCCGAAGGTCGTCAACCACCAACGCTTGATCCCCGCTGGTAATCGCGGTCACGACTCCACCCCCGAGTCAGTGCCGGCCGAGGCCCGCGCCAGCCCGTCGGTCACCAGGTTCGTGCCCACGGTGAGGATCGCGATGGCCAGGATCGGAAGCAGTACCGGCCAGGGTTGCACCGTGAGCGCAATCCGGTTCTCATTGATCATGAGTCCCCAGTCCGCAGCCGGTGGTTGGAGCCCGAGGCCCAGGAAGTTCAGGCCCGCCAGGAGCCCGATCGAGTAGGTGAGCCGTAGGCCGAACTCGACACCCAGGGTTCCGGTGACGTTGGGCACGATCTCGGTGAGCATGATGCGCCATCGGGCAATTCCGACGGCCTCCGCAGCCTTCACGAAGTCGCGCTCGACCACCGCTGTCGCGGCACCCCGGACGACTCTGGCGGTGCGTGGCAGGTGCCCGACCGCAACCATGACGACCAACAGCCACAGCTTGGGTCCGATGATGGACAGGAACAGCAGGGCAAGAACAATCTGAGGAAACGCCAGAGCAACGTCTCCGCCGCGCATCAGCACGTCGTCGACCCGCCCCCTGGAGTACGCAGCCTGCACACCGACAGCGGCTCCCAGACCCACCCCGATGACCGTAGCCAAGATGGCCAGGATCATAAGAACCAGACCACCGCTGAGGAAGCGCGAGAACACATCACGGCCGAGATTGTCGGTCCCGAACAACAGGCCGTTCCCCGGCTTGGCGAACGGCACCCCGACGAACTCGGTGGGAGAGTGCGGGGCCACGAGCGGTCCGAGGAACGCGATCAACAAGATGACGAGAGTGAGCCCCAGGCCGATCTTGGTGGTGGTGGTCCGTAGCGCCCGGGTGACCATGTTCCCGCGCCGCCTGGGGCGCCTCGATACCTGCGGGGAGGCGACGGTGTCCAGCTGGACGGTCATAGCGCTGTCCTCACCTTCGGGTTGGCGATGAGGGTGATGACGTCAGCGATGAGGTTCACGATCACATAGAACAGCGCGATCGCCAGGACTATCGCCTGCACGAGAGGTAGGTCCCGGTTGTTGACCGAGTCGGTGAGCATGAACCCGATCCCCGGGTAGCGGAACACATACTCCACGAGAACCACCCCTCCAAGCAGCCAAGCGAGCTGCAACGCGATCACCTGCGCCACCGGTCCGATGGCGTTGGGCAGTGCATGGCGCAGGATCACTGTCCGCTCAGGCACACCCTTGAGGCGGGCCTGCTGCACGTACTCGCTGTCCAGCACCTCGAGCATCGTGGCTCGCATGATGCGGATGATGTACGGGCTGACAGCCAGCACGAGGGTCAGGGTCGGGAGCACCAGCTGATTGGGATGGCTCCATACCGCGTCACCGGGGTTCTGCACGAATACCGCGGGCAGCACATGAAAGACCCCGGTGGAGAAGATGATGACGAGCAGGATCCCCACGACGAACTCGGGCAACGCCGCCAGGACCAGGGTGATCACCGAGGTGGACCTGTCCAGCGTGCCATCCCGCTTGAGGGCGCTCCAGGTCCCCACACCGATCGACAACGGGATCGCGATGAACGCGGCGCAGAACATGAGCACGGCGGAGTTCCCCAGTGCCGGTCCCATCACCTTCAGCACCGGTTCCTGGTTCGCCAGCGATGTACCGAAGTTCAACGTGAGGACGTTGCCGAGCCAGTGGAAGTACTGGCTCGGCAACGAGCCTCCGAGGTGGAGCTGCTCACGCAGAGCTGCGAGGCGCGCAGGGGTCGCTTCCCGACCCAGGATCGCCTGCGCTGCGTCACCGGGCAGGGTCTGGGTCGCCAGGAAGACGACCAGTGAGACCACCACTAGCGTGAAGATCCCGAACAGCGTACGTCTGATCAGCATTCTGCTCACAGCACTGCTCTCCTCCACCTCACCTGTGCGTGGCTCACCTGTCTGTGGTTCCCGTTGCTTGTGCTACTGGTTCAACCAGACGTTGTCGAAGCCGTACGAGCTCAGCGGGATACCGGTCTTGTCCGGTACGAACCCGGAGACCTTGCTGCTGTAGGCATCGACATTGTTCGGGAATCCCCAGATGATGTATCCGCCCTGGTCGTACTCGATCTGCTGTGCCTGCGCGATGATTTTGCACCGAGCCGTCGGATCGAGGGTGGAGTTGGCCTGGTTGACGAGCGCCGTCCACTGCGGGTTGCTCCAGTGCGTCTCGTTGTAGGGCGCGCCAGGCATGGTCGAGGCGAACGCCTGCGAGATGTAGTTGCGGGTGAAGTAGAAGTCCTGGGCAAATGTCCACTTCAGGTACTGCGAGCCGTAGTAGGTACCGGGATCGACCTGTTGGACGTTGACCGTGACACCGGCTGCCTTCGCCTGCTGGGCGAACACCTGCGCGGCCTCCACTATCCCAGCCGCCACCGGTGAGGTGTAGAGGGTGACTGTCAGGTTGCTCTGACCGGCCTCGGCCAGCAGCTGCTTGGCCTTGGCGATGTCTTGCGCGCGCTGCGGGATGGTGCTGGGGTAGCAGGGGTCAAGCGGAGAGTACATGTCGTTGCCGATGGTTCCGTGGCCACCGAGCACCTGCTCGACCATCTGCTGGCGGTCCACGATGAGCCGGAACGCCTGCCGGACGAGGGGGTTGTTGAAGGGCGGCTGGTCCACCCGCATGGTGAACGGGTCCCAGTTGCCGGTCTTGGACTCCAGCACCTTGAGCTGGGGGTTCGCCGAAATCACGGAGTACTGCCCGAGCGGGAGCTGGTCGATGGCATCGACCTGACCACCGAGCAGGGCGTTCACGCGCGCGGTGTCGTCGGGGAAGTCGATGAGCACGAGCTTGTCGAGATAGGGCTGGCCGGTGCGCCAGTAGTTCGGGTTCTTCACGAACGTGCTCTGCTGCCCCGGCGTGAAAGCCTGCAGCATGAACGGCCCGGAGCTGATCGGCTTGGTCGGGTCGTACCCCACCGGGACGATCCCGTTGACATACCCCGCCGCGGTCTCGGGGAACGTGACGGTCGGCGCCGAGAACGGGAACACGACCGTCTGCGGGTCGGGCGCCGTCATCTTGTTGCGTTCGAGTGTCGCCAGCGCTGCGGCACCTCCTAGCGGGTTCTTCGGGTCCGTGATGCGCTGGTAGGTGAAGATGACGTCCGCGGCGGTGATCGGGGCACCGTTGCTGAACTTGAGGCCGGGGCGCAGGTGCACGGTCCAGGTCTTCGCGTCGGCCGACCCGGTGATCTTGTCGGCCAGGTCCATCACGATGTTGTTGTTGGTGTCGAACGTGGCCAGAGGGGAGTAGAGGTTGATGACGCGGGCTTCGTCCGGGTGAGTGATCGGGTTGTTGGCGTCGAGGCTGTCCTTGGTGGACCCGCCCACGATGCCCACCGTCAGAGTGCCCCCGGGCTTGGGGGTCCCCGCCGCGGTACTGCCGCTGCTCGTGTCGGTTGTGCTGCCGCTGGAGGTGCAACCTGCCAGCACCATGGACGCGGCCGCGAGGGCTACGGCGGCCACCGTGGTAGCTCGGCGTCGCGGTGGGTGTGATGTCATGGGGTTCGGACCTCCTGCTCGTGGTGGATCGGATGACCGGGGCGGTCGCCGTCCTCGTTATTTGCGTCGAACTGCTGCTGCAACGCGACGTCATACGCTGCGAGCACCTCTCCAGCTCCGTATGGGATGTCGCGTAGTCCTTCGAGCACGGCTACGAGGCACTTGTCGCGTAACCGTTCCAGCTCTCTGACTGAGGCTCCCGCGGCTTGCTGGTCGGACTGTGTGGTGATGCGGTCGAGCAGCTCGTCGGTGAGCACCGGCACCTCGGTCAGGTGCGTCCACGGCCAGGACAGCGCCGGCCCGAACTGGCTCATGAAGTGCCGCATGCCGCCCTCCCCGCCGGCGATGCGGTAGGTCAGCATGGTTCCCATCGAGGCGAACCGCAGGCCCGGGCCGAAGCGGATCGCGTCGTCGAGCTCCTCGGCGGTCGCCACGCCGTCGGCGACCAGCCATAGCGCCTCGCGCCACAGTGCCTCGAGCAGCCGGTCCGCGATGAACCCGTCCACCTCCTTGCGTACGTGCAGCGGGCGCATGCCCAGGGCGCCGTACACGGATATTGCCCTCGCTACCGCATCGTCGGAGGTGCGGCTCCCACCACAGACCTCGACCAGCGGCAACAGGTACACGGGGTTGAAGGGGTGGCCCACCACCAGGCGTTCGGGGCCGACCATGTCCGCCTGCAGCTTCGAGGGCAGCAGCCCGGAGGTCGATGAGCTGATCACCACGTCGCCGGCTGCGCTCCGGCTCGCCTCGGCGAGCAGCTCGCGCTTGAGGCTCTCGCGCTCCGGGGCGCTCTCCTGGATGAACTGCGCGCCGGCCACGGCTTCGGCCACCGTGTCGACGATCGACCAGGACCCCTCTGCCGGCCTGGGCCCCCGGCTCAGGGCCTGCTGGGCGATGCGCGCGTTGTCCAGGATCTCGGTGATCTTGCGAGCGGCGAGCGGGTCGGGGTCGAAGAGGGCGACGTCGACACCGGCCAGCACGAACCTGGCGGCCCAACCACCTCCGATCACCCCACCGCCGAGAAGCCCGACCCGGTGCGGGAGTGCGTCAAGGTCCGGGGCCTCTGGCGCACTGCTAGCCATGTCGCACCAACGAGAGCTGGTCGCGGACCTCGTCGGGTCCGAGCCGGCGGATATTCATGGCGTCCAGAATTGTGGCGGCCCGCGCGACCAACTGGCCGTTGCTCGCCAGGACCCCACGGGACAGGTAGAGGTTGTCCTCCAGCCCTACCCGGACGTTCCCGCCGTTCAGGACCGCCATGGCGGCGTACGGCAGCTGGAACCGGCCGACGGAGAACGCCGAGAAGACCGACCCCTCCGGGAGCGCGTTGATCATCGCCAGCAGGGTCAACGTGTCGTTCGGTGCGCCGTACGGGATGCCCATGCACAGCTGGACCATGGCTGGGGAGTCGATCAGGCCCTCGGTGATCAGCTCCCGCAGCAGGACGATGTCACCGGTGTCGAACACCTCGATCTCCGGTCGGACCCCGAGCTCCTTGATCCCCTTGGCCATGGCACGGACCATCCCCGGAGTGTTGACCATGATGTAGTTCCCGCCGGCCGCGAAGTTCATCGTCGACCCGTCGAGTGTGCAGATCTCCGGAAGCAGCTCGGTCACATGGGCGAGCCGCTCGGTGGCTCCGGCCATGTCCGTCCCTGCCGGATCCGGGGGCAAGGGGGACTCCGCGCCCCCGAGAACGAGCTCGCCTCCCATGCCGGTCGTCAGGTTGATCACCACGTCTGTAGCGGAGGACCGGATCCGTTCCACCACCTCGCGGTAGTACGCGACCTCTCGTGCACCTTTCCCGGTTTCGGGGTGGCGAACGTGGATGTGCACGATCGCGGCCCCGGCCTTCGCCGCCTCGATGGCCGACTCCGCGATCTGCTCGGGCGTGATAGGCGAGTTGTGCTTCATGCCAGTCAGGTCGCCCGCACCGGTCAACGCGCAGGTGATGAAGGCGGAGGTGCTCATCGGTCGCATCTGTGGATCTCCTCTTGTGTCGTGGGTCCCAGCCGTTCGATCGCCAGGGTCAGCTGCCCTGCCAACGCGGTGGACGGCGTTCGACGAAAGCGAGGGGACCCTCCTGGGCGTCCGCGGAGCTAGCCACGCGCGGATAACACGTGAGCCCGTCCGCACGCATGGTCTGCAGCCCCTGGCCGATGGTCTGCCCCTCGGTCTCGCGCAGCACTTCCAGTGTCGCGGTGACCGCCAACGGCGCACACGCACAGATGGCCTCCGCCAACCGCCGGGCAGAGGGCATCAATTCATCGGCTGCGACGACGTCGTTGGCGAGCCCCCACCGCGCTGCTTCGGCGCTGTCCATCCGCCGCCCCGTGAGCAGCAGCTCTCGGGCGATAGCACGTGGCAGCCGGGTCGGCAGGCGCAGCAGTCCCCCAGAGTCCGCGACCAGCCCCAGGGTGGCCTCGGGCAGTGCGAACTGCGCATGCTCCGCGGCCACCAGCAGGTCCGCGGCCAGCGCCAGCTCGAACCCACCACCTATCGCGAGACCGTTGACGGCTGCGATGACGGGCTTGCCGATGTCCAGGAACTCGGTCAGGCCGGCAAATCCGCCCGGTCCCCAGTCGGAGTCCGCGCGCTCGCCGGCGGCCGCAGCCTTCAGATCCCAGCCAGCGCTGAAGAATCGCTGTCCCGCACCGGTGATGATGGCAACCCTGAGCTGCTCGTCGTTGCGCAACCGGGCGAACGCGGCGTACAGCGCCCGGCTCGTCGCGGCATCGATCGCGTTGGCCTTGGGCCGGTCCAAGGTGATCGTGAGGACCTGGTCCAGAACATCGGTACGGACCGCCTCGGACGCGTTCACGCCGCGCGCTCCCTGGGACGTAGCAGTGCTCGCGCGATGATGAGCCGTTGGATCTCGCTGGTGCCGTCCCAGATCCGCTCGACCCGGGCATCGCGCCACCAGCGTTCGATCTTGGCTTCGCCCATCAGGCCCATCCCCCCGAACACCTGCACAGCGGTGTCGGTCACGCGGCCCAGCGTCTCGGAGGCGAGCAGCTTCGCCGTCGCGGCATCCTGCTGGGTCATCCGTCCGTGGTCGAGCCGCCAGGCGGCCCGCAGGGTCAACAGCTCTGCCGCCTCGAGAGCGACCGAGAGGTCGGCGAGGGCAAACCCGATCCCCTGGAACCGGCCCACCGGCTGACCGAACTGCTCACGGGTGGCGGCCCAGTCCAATGTCGCCTCGAGCACGCGGTGGGAGCGGCCGACGCACGTAGCGGCCACGGTCAGCCGGCTCGCCCCGAGCCAGGTGTCCATGAGCTCGAGCCCGCGATCAACCTCACCGAGCAGCTGGTCCGCGGCGACGTAGCAGTCCTCGAACACCAGCTCGCACTGGTGATACCCGCGGTTGGACACACAGCTGCTCCCCCGGTGGATCTGGAAGCCGGGTGTTCCCATGTCCACGAGGAATGCGCTGACGAGGTTCCTCTCCCCCCGTGCCGTCTGCTCCACCCCGGTGGTCGCGAAGAGCACCACGAAGTCTGCAGTGTCAGCGTGGGAGATGAATTGTTTGGTGCCGTTGATGCACCATCGGCCGTCGCCTTGTTGCTGGGCTCGGGTGGTCATGCTGCGTACGTCCGACCCAGCACCCGCCTCGGTCATCGCGAGGCAGTCGTGTCGCTGACCTCGTACCGTCGGGCGCAGGTATCGCTCGACCTGGTCACCCACGCATCCCTGCAGGATGTTGCTGGGCCGCGCGACCAGCATCTGCAAGGCGTACGACGCACGGCCGAGCTCGCGTTCTGCCAGGGTCAACCCGATGGCATCAAGTCCGCCGCCGCCGAGCTCTACCGGGAAGTTCGGTGCGTAGAAGCCGGCCTCGAGTGCCTTGGCCCTGATCGAGGACGCCACCTCAGGACGAACCTCATCGAGTCGCTCCACCTCGTCCTCGAACGGGTAGAGCTCGTTCTCGACGAAGCTTCGCATCGCGTCCGCGATCGCCGCCTGCTCAGCGCTCAGCTCGAAGTCCATGCGGCACTGCCCTTCTCAGGCGTCGGGCCAGGCTCCGGGATCTGCATCACGTGACCGATCCAGTCGGGCCGGGGCAGTGAGGCGTGAGCCTGCGCCACACGGTCGAGTCGGTGTCGGACCTGGCTGAGGATGGGGGCGACCCGCCCGGCCGTGGTGTCGACGTGCAGCAGGAGCTGTTCGCCGGTGGCAGCCAATGAGCCGTCTCGGCGCGTGACCTCGTGAGTCAGGTGGATCCGCTTGGCGTCCACGGCCAAGACGTGCAGAGCCAGGCTCAGTTCGTCACCGGCTCCCACCTCCACGAGATTGCGAATGTGCGTCTCAACGGTGAACAGCGAGGCACCGGCGCTGCGGTAGTGCTCGTCGATGCCGACGTAGCGGAAGAAAGCATCCGAGCTCTCGCCCATCACGAGCAGGAAGCACCACTCGCTCATGTGGCCGTTGTAGTCGACCCATTCCGGTCTCACCGTCGCGCGGTACAGCCGCAGCGGAGCCGCCACGGACGTGTCGGAATCGACCATGGGGCCGACGTGGACACGTGCGGGTTGCATCGCAGCTACCTCCAGGACCATATCCGATCGGTTTGCATAATGTGCAATGATTGTTGGTATGGTGCGAACAACATATGCAGCATGGGAGGGTCGGTCAATACCCTGAGCCGTTCCGTTACCAAGAAACCGCATGCCAGACATGGAAGGTTGCCGTGATCTCGGAGAGCTCGGACCGGTCCCGGGGACTGGTGCAGTCTGTGGAGCGAGCGATCGCACTGCTGGAGGCGGTCTCGGAGGGTCCGCCCGAAGGAGAACCTGTGGCCTTGCTGGCGCAGCGGTGCAACCTGAACAGGGCGACGGCGTGGCGCCTGCTCGCGACGTTGGAGGCCAACGGTCTCGTCCACGTCGACCCGACCACTCACCGGTACTCGATCGGGCTCACCGTGGCGCGCCTGGCCTCGGCCAGCAGCGTCGTCGGTCTGACACGCCGTGCCTATGCGGTGTTGGAAAGGCTCAGCAAGCGAACCAACGAGACGGCCGACCTTGCCGTCCCGCAGCGACTGAGCCTGACGTACGTCGCGGAAGTCGCACCCCCGTCGGTGCTGTCTGCGAACTGGCTGGGCAGGCACGTGCCACTGCATGCCACCTCGTCGGGCAAGGCGTTGCTCGCGTGGCTGCCAGAGGTTGAGCTGCTTCCGGTACTGGAGCAACCACTGACTCGCTATACCGCAACCACGATCACGTCCAAGTCGGCGCTGCGAGAAGAGCTCGACGCCACCCGACGCCGCGGCTACGGGACCTGCCGTGGCGAGCTCGAAGAGACCTTGTACGGCGTATCTGCTCCTCTGTTGGACCAGCGCGACCGGCCGTTCGCCGTGGTCAGCATCTGGGGCCCGCGTGCCCGCGTCCCTGAGAGCAGGTTCCCCGAGCTCGGCTTGCTGGCCCAGGAGGCCGCCGAGGAGATCAGGGCGGCGGTCCCCTGGGGCGGGTACCACCCATGACCACAGAGTCCCGGCAGCCCAGTCCGTTCCGGGGCTATCAGACCGGGGTCCGCCCCGACTGGCTCGACTACAACGGCCACATGAACGACTCGGCGTACGCCGTCGTGTGCACCGAGGCGAACGAGATGCTGCTCGACGCCCTTGGCGTCGGAGCCGCCTACCGCGAGTCGACGGGCGCGGCCATGTACACCGTGGAGGCCCACCTGCGCTACCTGCGCGAGGTCGGACCCGACGCGCAGCTGCGGGCGGAGACCGTCCTGATCGACGCGGATGCCAAACGGCTTCGGGTCCACACGACCGTGATCGACCAGACGGACGCTCCGGTGCTGACCGGTGAGTACTTGTTCCTGCACATGGATGTTCGCACTGGCAAAGTCGCGTCGTTCCCGCCCGACCGTGACGCTGTCGTGAAGTCTGTCCTGGCAGCGCACGAGCCCCTGCCGCGGCCGGCGCACATCGGCCTCGGTGTCGGCGCACCACGCCCGCGGCACTGACACCTGACTAGCCCGGCTGGGCCAGCTATCGGGCTGGACCGGCGCGCAGCCTGGCGACGGTGTCGGCCAGACCCACGACGTCGGCGTACTTCGCTCCCAGGTCCGCGAGGTTGGCCTCGTGCAGCGCCGGGGTACGGTCTCCGCAGGCGTCAGCAACGACCAGCGGACGGAAGCCGTGCTGCATCGCATCGGTGGCGGTGGCACGCACACAGCCCGAGGTCGAGACCCCGCAGACGACGACGGTGTCGATAGCGCGCACCGTGAGCGTCGCCGCGAGTGAGCTCCCGAAGAACCCCGACGCAAATTGCTTCACGACCACGACCTCACCGGGCTCCGGCGTGAGCTCGGGCACCTCTTGTCCCAGGTCCCCCTCGGCATCG
>JBDTDW010000087.1:0-3271 GCA_039922855.1 Candidatus Nanopelagicales bacterium
CGAGGTGCGCGGTCGTGTCGCGCACCGCGACGACCAGCTCGTCGATGGCGGCCGCGACGTCACCGAGCGCACGGCCGTGTTCGGCGTCGTCTGCCTCGTACCGCCAGAGTCCGGAGGCGTCCAGGGTGCCGGCGAGCCACAACGACAGGCAGTCCACGAGCACGGGTTCCCCCGTGGCAGCGCTGCGCAGGAAGCCGGCGACGTCCAGCGTCTGCGTGGTCGACCAGGAAGGCGGCCGGCGGGCGCGGTGCGCGGCGACCCGAGCCGCCCACTCCGGATCGTCCGGACGCTCGCTCGCGGTGGCGACGTACCGGACCCGGACCTCCGGTCCCAGCGCGGCCAGTCGCCGTTCCGCCTCACCGGACTTGCCGGACCGGGCCCCGCCCAGCAGCAACGTACGTCGTGGTCCGGGTGCGTCCGGTAATGGTCGGGGGCCCGCGAGCAGGTACGTCAGGTCCGGCACCGCACGGGCGCCGGCCGCAGCCAGCTCGCGGTCCAGAGCGACCCCGATGGGGTTGCGGTGGCCGAGGTGCACGGCGACGACGTCGGTGCCGGCGGTCACCGCGCCGTTTGCGCGCAGCGCTGCGACGACACCGGCGAACGTCGCGAGGTCGAGGTGTCCGGTGCCGTGGTCGACCACGGTGCCGAACGTCTCGTCCAGCAGCACGATGTCGTACGCGGCATCGGCGACCGCGGACATCGTCGGCTCGGGCAGCGCCGCCGTGTCCGTCGCGTACAGCAGGCGGTGCCCGCCCTTGGTCGTGAGGTCGTACAGCAACGCATCCGCGGCGAGCCGGTCCCCGTCTCCAGCGCGGTCCTGGTCAACGCCGTGGTTCGCGGCCAGCGCCACCACCTGGACCCCGCCGACATCGACCTTGTCGCCGGGTTCCAGGGGCACGGTCTCGACCGGGTCGTCGGGGCCGATCCACTGCCGGCACTGCTGCAACGCCGACTCCGGCCCCAGCAGCTGCAATGGTTCTCGGCGCCCGGCCCAGGCTCGGGTGAGAAGGGCTGCTGGTCCGGTGTGGTCCCAGTGTCCGTGGGTGAGCAGCACGCCACGAACCTCGGACAGGCCGACCCCGGCCCGGTCGGCCTGCCGCGGCACGTCGGGCCCGCAGTCCAGCAGCAGCGTGCCGTCCACGAGTGCCGCCGTGTGGCTGCGTACGGACCCGGTCCGGCGGGCCCAGGCGCAGGAGGCGCAGGTGCACCACGGGTTCGGCCAGCCGTCGGCTGCGCCCGTGCCCAGCAGCAACACCTCCATCAGGGCACGGGTCCGCTCGCCAAGGGCTCAGCCGCCGCACCGGGCGAGAGGTCGGCGGCGAACACGACGGGCACGTCGAAGGCGGCCCGGCGCGAGGCACGGCGCAGCGCCAGAAGGACGGATCTCCCGGCGACGACGACGAGCAGGGTGGCCAGCACCGCCCGCGGGATGTCGAACGCGAGCGAGGTGGCCACGCAGAACAGCAGCCAGTGCTGCAGGTTCTCCAGCAGAGGTGCCCCTGGAACGAACGACAGGCCCGTGCCCAGTCCGGCGTCCGCGCTGAGGAAGGGCCAGAACCACAGGTTGAGCACGAACCCGTAGAGCACGCAGGCGATCGCGGCGTACGCGCCCAGGACGGCGATCTCACTGCGGCCGGTGAGCCGGCGGGGGAGCAGCCCCGCACCAAGCCCCACCCAGGCCGCCGCGATCATCTGGAACGGCAGCCAGGGACCGACGCCGCCTGTGATCAGGGCCGAGGCGAACATCCCGATCGACCCGACCGAGAACCCGAAGCCCGGCCCCAGAGCCCGGCCACCGAGGATCACCACGATCCACATCGGTTCGAACCCGCCGGTCCCGCCGCCGAACGGGCGCAGCGCCGCCGCCGCCGCAGACATGACACCGAGCAGGGCGATCCCCTTCGCGTCGAGACCGCCGTCGGCCACCTGGGCCAGGACCACGGCCAGCACGAGCGGCAGCAGCGCGGCGAACAGCCACGGCGCGTCCCTGGCATGGGCCACCGCCGCCGACCCCGGGTGCGCCAGCAGCGGCCAACCGAAGGCCATGACGCCCACGGTGCTCGCCACGAGCAGGGACACGATCGTGCGCAGACCGAACGGCACCACGTGGGCCCGGGTCGGACGTGCCATCGTCGTTGCGGTCACGACGCACCTGCCAGTGCCGCCGCGACGTCGGTCACCGTGAGCCAGGGCAGCGGGCTGAGAACCTTGGCCACCTGTGGGGCGAACATCGGGGACCCGACGACGATCGAGGCCGCCGGCCCGTCGGCGACCAGCTCACCGTCGGCGATGACCGCGACCCGGGTGGCAACCTCGGCGGCCAGTTCGACGTCATGAGTCGCCAGTACGATGCAGTGCCCCTGCGATGCCAGCTGCCGCAACGCTTTTCCGAGTAGCCGTTTCGAAGGGTAGTCCAGGCCCCGAGTCGGCTCGTCGAGCAGCACGAGCGGCGGCGCCGCGGCAAGGACGACCGACAGGGCAAGTGCCAGTCGCTGCCCTTCGGAAAGGTCGCGCGGGTGGGTCTGGTCCCGGATCCCGGGCGCGAGCCGGTCCAGGATTTCTCGGGTGGTACCTGCCGTCGCCCCGGCATCGGTGTCGGAGGCCGCACACTCGCTGTCCACGCGGTCGGCGACGAGCAGGTCGGTCGGCTGCTGGGGGACCAGACCCACGTGGTGCACCAGGTCCCGGCCGCGCAGCGTCGCCGGGTCCACCGTGCCCAGCCGTACGCTGCCGGCCGCCGGACGCAACAGGCCGACGAGTGCGCCCAGCAGCGTGGACTTGCCCGCTCCGTTGCGGCCCATCAACGCCAGGACCTCACCGCGGGACGCCCGCAGCGACAGCCGGTTCAGAGCGGTGACGGGGCCGAATCTCACCACGACCTCGGTGGCGGTGAAGGCGTACGTGGTCGCGGTCGAACGTGGGGCTGGGCTCGGTGCGGGCATCGTGGCGAGTCGTTCTCGCAGCGGCCCGGCGGCACGGCGGGCGTCCCGGATCGACAGCGGCAACGGGGACCAGCTCGCCAGCCGGCCCAGCTCGACGACAGGTGGGGCGACGGGGGAGTCGACCATCATCTGCGCCGGCGTGCCTACTCGCAGCGGGCCACCGTCGCCGGGGATCACGACGACCCGGTCCGCGGTGTGGATCACCCGCTCGAGCCGGTGCTCGCTCATGAGCACCGTGACCCCGAGGTCGTACACCAGTCGCTGCAGCGCTGCCAGGACCTCTTCTGCCGCACCGGGATCCAGCGCTGACGTCGGCTCGTCCAGCACCA
>JBDTDW010000088.1:0-7502 GCA_039922855.1 Candidatus Nanopelagicales bacterium
CCGCCGGGCCATGCTGACCCCATGGCCACTGCCACACGCACGGACACCAGAACCAGCCCTCCGGGTCGGTGGACGACCTTCGATGCGCGGCTCATGTACGTGGTCATCGCCGCCGCCCGGATCCTCATGGCGTTCTTGTGGATCCAGAACGTGGGGTGGAAGTCGCCGGCGGGCGGCTTCGGCAAGGACAGCGGTGGGTTGCTCTACGGATATGTCATGGACGGCATCAACCACCCGGTGCTGGCCCCGTACGCCAGCATCCTGTCGAACGTCGTGCTGCCGAACTTCACCCTGTTCGCTTGGCTCACCCTGATCGTGGAGATGTCGATCGGTGCGTTCCTGCTGGTCGGGTTGGCGACCCGGTTGTTCGCACTGGTCGGCGTCGCCCAGGCGATCGCCATCGGGTTGTCGCTGATCAACACGCCGGGCGAGTGGCACTGGTCGTACTACCTGATGGTCATCGGGCAGCTGTTCGTCTTTGCGACCGCGGCTGGGCGTTACGCCGGTATCGACGGTGTGCTGCGCCCACGCTGGGCGGAATCGCGACACCCGCTCGCGCGACTGATGATGGTGGTGTCATGACCGCCATGTCGCGGCAGGAGGGCCGCGGTGTGCTCTGGATCGGTGTCGGCTCCATCGCCAGCTGCCTGTTCACGTTCGTGTCGGGCGACAACCTCCAGCTGGTCCTGGTCGGCACGAGCGCGGTTGTCGTGCTGATCGTGCTCGGTGTCGCCGCGATCGTCGCCGGGATGATGCGCAATGCCGTCGTCGCACTGGTGACGGGCGTGGTCTACGTGCTCGCTGCCGTGCTTGGCGTCGTCCAGCTCGGATCCGCGACGCAGTTCCTGTCAGGCAGTTCCAGCACCTATTCCCTGTACCTCGGCCTGGGTGTAGGCCTGGTGGCTGTGGGTCTGACCTCGATGCGTGGGCCCGCGCTCGAGGCTTCTGACTAGGACGACGGCCACGTCCTGCGCGTAGAGGTACGAGACAGGTCGGCCCGCCGCCAGCCCTTGCTGCCACGGCCTGCCTGACCGACGTCAGCCAGTATCGCTGACGCCATGTCGGCCACTGCTGTTGCGGTACCACGCAGCGTTCCGGTCACCTTCGAGCGACCCATCCTCGGGCGGTACGTGATCGTGACCTCGCGCACGGTCCAGCCGGCACGGCCGGCACGCAGAAGCGTCTCCAGCGGGTATCCCGATCGCCGGTCGGTCAGGCCGAGGTCCAGCAGTGCGGTACGGCGCGCGACGCGCACGGGCGAGATCTCGCTGATCTGCCAGTGGAAGCGCTGGCGCAGGTACCACGCCAGGACCTGGTTGGAGACCCGAGCGTGAACCGGCCAACTCCCCGGCTCGCTCGTCAGCCGACGACCTAGGGCGAGGTCTGCCTCGGCGGCGACGACCAGTGCGACGAGGGCCGCAAGCTCGGAGAGGTCGATCGATGCGTCGGCGTCGGCGAAAGCGACGATCGGCGCGGTCGCAGCAGTCAGTCCGGCATGGCAGGCCGCCCCGTACCCGCGGCGTGGCTCGCTGACCACGAGTGCGCCGAGTCCGCGTGCGATCTCCGGTGACCCGTCCGAGGACCCGTTGTCGACCACCACACCGCGGTAGCCCTGCGGCAAGGTACCGAGCACGTGCGGCAGCGCTGCGGCTTCGTTCAAGCACGGCAGGACCACGTCCACCAGGACTTGCGCACCTTCTCCGGCTCGGTCCACGTGGTCATTGTCAAACGCCCCGTCAGGGCGCCGCGTCATGTCACCCGCCCGTGGGCCGATGGGCGTCGGCGAGCTCTGCGACTCGCTCGTCGAACTCCTCACTGGCGTGCCAGTCGAGCACCTCGGCGGCCTTCTGGCTCGAGGCGGTGATGTGCCGGACGTCGCCGAGCCGGTAGTGGCCGGTGACGACCGGCGCTGGCCCGTCCAGCCCTCTCGCGAGTGCCAGTGCCATGTCCAGGACGCTCCGTGCCCGGCCGCTGCCCACGTTGCACACGGTCAGCTGGCCCGGTCGCCTGAGGTGCAGTGCGGCGAGGTTGGCCCGTGCGACGTCCCGGACATGGACGAAATCTCGGAGCTGGCCGCCGTCCTCGAAGACCTGAGGAGCTTCACCGCGCAGCAGAGACGATGTGAAGATCGCAGCAACACCGGCGTACGGCGTATCGCGCGGCATCCCAACCCCGTAGACATTGTGGTACCGCAAGGAGACTGCGGTACCACCGGTTTGGCGTGCCCACGCCGACACCAGGTGCTCCTGAGCGAGCTTGGTGGCGGCGTACACATTCATCGGCCGGGGCACACACTCCTCGTCGACCAGCACCCGATCAAGGGTGGCGCCGCATCGACAGTGCGCCGCGAAGTCACCGGCGCACAGGGCCTCGGCAGTGCGGGGCTCGACCGTCACCTCACCGTGGGCCGGACAACGTCCGACACCCGCGCCGTAAACGACCATCGAACCGGCCAGGACCAGTACCGGCACGGCCGCACGGCCCATCGCCGCGAGCAGGTACGCCGTTGCCAGATCGTTGTCACGTGCGTAGTCAGCTGCATCGAGGACGCCGTCGCCCAGACCGACCTTGGCCGCCTGGTGGACCACCGCTTCGACCCCGATCAGCGCTCGATCCAGCGCGAACTGGTCCGACAGGTCGCACACCAGGACTTGTGCAGCCTCCGTGGCGTCGATGATGTCGACTGGTGCGGCGACGGCATCGGCCCGACGGTCGAGCGCCACAACATCGTGGCCCTCGACCACCAGCGCGGCCGTGGCGTGGGTTCCGATGAAGCCGCGTGCGCCCGTCACGAGGATCTTCATAGCTGTCACGGTAGTGCGGGAAGCACTGTGGCGCGAAGCGGGCGATACCAGATGCGCCGCCGGCGCGAAGCGCGGCTCCGGAGGTCATGTCTCGCCAAAGTCTTAGGGTGGGGTCGTGTTTCGCCGCGCAGCGGTCGCCGGGGCGTGTGCCCTGGTTCTGGTGGCCGGCTGCTCTGGCGCTGGACCGGGCGCGGTCGGCTCCACTGTGCCTGCCTCGGGCCCGACGGTCATCACTTCGCCCTCGTTTGCTTCGACCTCTCCTGCCGGTATGTCGCCTGGAGGTCTCACACCGTGGCCCACATACCACGGCGACCTGCAGCGCAGCGGTATGGGTGCTTCGGGCACCGCTCCTGCCGGCCTGCTCACGGCAGTGACGGTGGCGCTGGACGGTGCCGTCTATGCCGCTCCTATCGTCGCCGGTCAGGTCGTCATCGTGGCGACCGAGAACGACAGCGTCTACGGGTTGTCCGCTAGCGGTGGCCTGCTCTGGAAGGTCCATCTCGGCTCGCCCACCCCGCGCAGCAACCTACCGTGCGGGGACATCGATCCGTTGGGCATCACCGGGACGCCGTTCTACGACAATTCCGATGGCACCGTGTTCCTGGTGGCCTCACTGGGCGCGGCAGCCGACCATGTGCTTTTCGCGCTGGACCCGGACACAGGGGCGGTCCGCTGGCACAGCTCGGTGGATCTACCAGGCGTCGACCCCACCGCGATGCAACAGCGCGGCGCGCTCACGGTGACCGGTGGGCGGGTTTGGGTGCCGTTCGGCGGCCTTTTCGGCGACTGCGGCAACTACCGGGGACAGCTGGTGGGTGTGCCAGTCGGCAACGGCGCGCCCGAGGCGTTCACGGTCCCGACCAGCCGGGAGGGCGGAATCTGGGCCCCGCCCGGCCCGAGCGTGATTGACGGGGACTTGTTGGTCGCCGTCGGCAACGGTCAGTCCACTGACGGTGGCTACGACTACAGCGACTCGGTACTGCGGGTGCACGGCACCATGATGATCGACTCGTTCTCCCCGACGAGTTGGGTCACCGACAACGCCTCAGACCTGGACCTGGGCTCGCAGGGCCCGGCTCTGGTCCAGGGTCGCTGGGTGTTCCAGGCCGGCAAGTCCGGCACCGGGTACGTGCTGCACGCCGCCACGCTCGGCGGGATTGGCGGGCAGGTATCCTCATCGCAGCTGTGCCGCTCATTCGGCGGGACCGCCGTAGATGGTGATGTGGTGTTCGTGCCCTGCGTCGACGGACTGCGGGCAATCACCATCACCAGCGACGGACGGATCCAACTGCAATGGAAGGCGGACCCCACCGTCACCGGCTCTCCGGTCATCGCCGGCGGGTGGGTCTACGCCCTTGACCCGCCCGACGGGATTCTGGACGTGCTGGACGCCGCGAGCGGCCACCTCGTGCAGTCCATCCAGGTCGGCGCCGTCACAAGGTTCGCCACTCCCGCCATCAGCGGCGGACACCTCTACGTTGGTACCTTGCGCGGGCTGACCGTCCTATCTGGCTGATGAATCGCCGAGTGTGAATTCATGGCCCGAGGGCGCGCCGCAAGACTTCAGCGGGCCGCTATGAGAGCCCAGCGCTGGAGGCATTCCACCTCCACGCGAAACACCAGCATCTCGTGGTGCCGCCGTACTCCCGACCTACCCGACGGCACTTGGCCTCTCCCATCAGCTGCTCCTGGCTGCCTGCTTGTGAGGGGGCCGAATGGGGGAAGCTTCATCCTTGCGCAACCGGTTGGTCACCACCAGCACCACTGGAAGGCCTTATCACGCGCCCATCCAGCGCGATTCGCGGCGCGCGATCGATGCTCACGCCACACCACTTGGCTCGCAGCGCCAAGGCTAAAGAGTGACTATGCGGTCCCGCATCGCATCGAGCATATGTTGAGGCACGTTGGCGAGGCTGCAAAGATCGTCAGCGCTCACGAAACCCTCAATTTGGTCCCGCGCCTCAATCACCGTGCGCGCTTGGTCGTGACTGAATCCCAGGTGCGACACGAGAACCGCTGCAGGAACGTGATTGACGTCTACGAGCCCGCCGTCGTAATACTGCCGACTCAGGTCTGGTCGTCCGATCATCAAGTCCCGCGCAAGGCTCGGATCATTGATGCTCAGTGCTACAGACTCCGCGCGGCGCTTCCGGGCAGCGAGTGAGTTCGCGACGGCCGGGTCGAGCTGGATCGAGGCGCCGGCCAAAGGGTTCGCAGCCGCTGTATGAGACTCCGCGAAAACCGCTTCGCGGGTAAGAAATGCCTGGATCGTGCCGGTGACAGCCAAAACCAGTGTGATTGCTACACCCACATCCTGAATCGGTGTGCTTCTCCCGTCAGGGTTGGATGGGCTGCTGAGCATGAGACTCCACGCGATGATGTTGCCCACGATTAGGCCAACAGCCCAGAACCAGAGGTCGCGTCGTTGCAGCTTGATGGCTGCGTGCAGAGCTGGAATGAACGCGACGAGGCCGCAACAGTAAGCAGGAGAGAGGGCCCAACAGAGGTGGGAGGCAGACCCGGGCAACTTGTTGTTGGCCATCTGGACCTGACCAGTCCATTGCTGACCATCCCACCATCGCACACGGCCCGAGCCGTCGTCATACCAACCTGCGGGAGTGGACACGCGCTCATCTCTCCTGTTCGACGATCGACGGGTGGCTCCGATGCATGCTCAGACTACCGAACGCGACTGCAACGTCGCGGAACGTGCCTCCTCAGTTACCTGGTACGCGGCTGCTCGTGTCCGGCCTCCGATATCTCGCCAGGCCGATTGCGATTCGTTGGGTCTCTCAGAGCCGAAGCGGGCGTGGTTCGAGTTGGAGTTCCCGTGTCGAGGGTTTCAACACCGCTCCACAGGGTCACCTGGGGGGCGGTGGTCGGACCCTCCTTGCGTCAACCAGCGAGTACGCGTAGCGCTCCTCACCGGGCCTGAAAGCGCTTGCTATGACGTTGCTGAGCGTGACCCGATCATGCGGTGTCTGAGAGACGGTTGGTGAGAAGTACGTCATCAAGTGAGGACTGCGTAGTCAAACTGTGAGGTTTTCATGCGGCCCGGCGCAGTTGTTGGCAGAAGATCGGGCTTGTGAACTTTCGTTGCCGTACTCGCGCGACACTGCTGCAGCGAGCCGTGTGGGTCTGTGACGTGGACACAAAGCAGCGTTGCAGCGCAGCAAGCGGAGTCAACTGTTGGTGACGTTCGGTCAGCCTTCCTTGTCCCCGACCGGATGGTGTCCCTTCGCTGTTGCTGCCAGGGGCTGGCTGAGACCTCAGAACCCGACCGTATGCACGGCTCCTCTATTCGTTCCAGTTCGTGTGCGAGTGCCGCGTGTGTGAGCGGTGCTCGATGTTGCACCAACGCCGGACGTCACGTCAGCCACTTTGCGAGGAGACCGAGACGATCGCCCGGCCGGTGGTACCGCCGGTCAACAGCGATTCGAACGCCTGGGGAAGCCGTTCGATGCCGTCGAACACCGTGTGGATGCTGCGGACCCGACCCGCGCGTAGCCAGTCGCCGACCTCATGCTCGAAACGTGGGCGTAGGTCCTCGTGCGCGGTCACGGTGAAACCACGCATGGTGAGTTCCTGGTAGATGAGCCTGCGGAAATTGGCCGGGGCTCCGGAGCCGGATCCGCTCGACACGGCCCCGCAGATGACGATTCGGCCACCGAAGTTGAGCACCTCGAGAGCTGCCTCGAGCTGCTCCCCACCGATGTTGTCGAAGTACAGGTCGATGCCGTGCGGTGCCGCCTCGCGCAGCAGGTCGAGGGCAGGTCCGTCATGCCGGTTCACGGCACGGTCGGCCCCCAGCAGGTTGGTGAGCAGCGCGACCTTGTCCACCGAGCCGGCCACTCCGATAACCTTGGCACCGCGGGCCTTCGCGAACTGCACTGCGCAACTACCGACTCCGCCTGCCGCACCCGAAACGCAGACGATGTCTCCGGGCTGTACATCACCGATGTGGATCATGCCGGCGTAGGCCGTGAAACCGACATGCCCGAGAATCGTGAGGTAGCTCTCCAGACCCTTGCTCGACGCCGACGCATCAATCTTGCGCAGCCGATCGGCATCGACGACGGCAGCAACGCGCCACGGCAACACGGTGACGGCGAGATCCCCAGGGTGAAACCGCTGGTCTCGGCTCTCAAGCACCTCAACGACAGCGTCGCTCGCCGGGACGTCGCCGATCCCGACCCCCGGACCGTATGGCGTGCCTTCGCCGCCCAGACGGTGGACCAGGCCGGCGTTCAGGCCGAGCCGCCGTAGACCTACCAGAACCTGCCCCTGGTCCGGTTCGGCCACGGCTACCTCGACCACGTCGAAGCACTCGGCTGTGACTGTGCCGACAGGTACCGATATCAGCCGTACTTCCTGGCATCTCATTGATGGCTCTTCATACTCGAGGGTGTAGCGCCCGTCGAGGGGCGTTGCCGGCTGGGGCGCGGAGAGGTCCTGCGATCAAGGGACTCTCACGCTGTCCATCTGGAAGACCTCAACGCTGGTGAAGGTACCTTCCCCTGCCCCGCCATGACCACAAACATGCGCCGCCACCAACTCGGTCTTGAGGCCGTGGGGCAGCGACTCGAGACGCCTCCTTCGACCGGCTAGGGCTGTCCCCACTGGTGGAAGTCGCGTCGGCGGACGTGGTCGGGGGTAATCTTGGCGCGGTGGCTCACGACCAAGTCGCGCACCTCCACA
>JBDTDW010000089.1:0-8056 GCA_039922855.1 Candidatus Nanopelagicales bacterium
ATGCCGTAGGGCACGCCAGGCCCCATGGTCGCCAGGTTCCCCGACAGCGAGCCACGCATGTCACCGTGGAACTTCAACTGTCTGGCATACCAGTTCGCGCTGGATCCGGAGTCGGCGCAGACGATCGCATCGGTAGGCAGACGGGTGGAGAGCTCGTGGAACAGCAGCAACGGGTTGATCGGGTCGGCTGCGACATTGGCCTCCATCTCCATGGTCTGCCACCATCGTGTGACGTTCGACTCGATCTGCTCGCGCCAGCCGCGGTCACTCTTGCGCTGCAGGTGCGGTATCAGCGCCTGCAGCGTCGCAGTGGAATCACCGACGAGGTTGATCTCGTAGGGGTACCGCATCCCGATGTTCTTGGGGTCGATGTCGATCTGAACGCCACGGGCCTGACCGAACTCGGGCATGAACTGGGTGTAGGGGAAACATGAGCCGATGGTGAGCAGCGTGTCGCACTCCATCATCATCTCGTAGCTCGGGCGGGTGCCCAGCAGCCCGATGGAGCCGGTGACGTACTTGAGCTCGTCGGAGAGCACATCCTTGCCCAGCAGCGCCTTCGCGACCCCGGCGCCGAGCAGGTCAGCGATCTGCTCCACCTCGGCCCGCGCCCCACGGGCCCCCTGCCCGACCAGCATCGCCACCTTGCTTCCGGCGTTGAGCAGCTCAGCCGCGCGCTGGATCGCGGCGTCGCTGGGAGAGGTCTGCGGCCACTCGACGCCTAACGATGACGGGACCATCTTGAACTCATGACCGGGTGGGACGTACTCAAGCTCCTGGACGTCCGAAGGAATGATGATCGCGGTCGGGGTGCGGTAGGCCATCGCGGTGCGGATCGCCCGGTCGATGACGTTGGGCAGCTGCTCCGGGACGGTGACCATCTGCACGTAGGCACCAGCGACGTCCTTGAACAGCGTCAGCAGGTCCACCTCCTGCTGGTAGGACCCTCCCATCGCACTGCGGCTGGTCTGCCCCACGATCGCGACCACCGGCACGTGATCCAGCTTCGCGTCATACAGTCCGTTGAGCAGATGGATGGCACCCGGGCCGGACGTCGCCATGCACACTCCGACCCGACCACTGAACTTCGCATAGCCGACGGCCTCGAACGCCGCCATCTCCTCATGTCGAGCCTGCACGAACTCGGGCCGGTTCTCCGCCCGTCCCCAGGCGGCGAGGATGGCGTTGATACCGTCCCCGGGGAAGGCGAAAACGTGCTCCACGCCCCAGTCCCGGAGCCTGCCCAACAGGAAGTCGGCGACGTTCTCAGCCATGTTCGCGCTCCTTCGACCAGTAGATGTTGTCTGACCTATTCCCGGGCACGCCGGCCGCTACCGGCCAGCCGGTCAGCTGCCCGGGCAGCGACCGACATGATCGTCAGCGCAGGGTTCGCACTGCCCTGCGTTGGCAGCACGCTCCCGTCGGTGATGTAGAGATTGGGTATGGCAAAGCTGCGGCAGTCCCCGTCCACGACGCCGTGCTCGGCATCCTTGGCCATCCGAGCGCCTCCGACAAGATGGGCGTAGCGGTCAATCGTCATGACCTCGTCGGCGCCGGCGGCCCGCAGGATGTCCTCCATGACACCAGTCGCGGCCTGGATGAGCTGCCGGTCGTTGTCGCACTGCGAGTAGGTGAACCGCGCCACCGGCAACCCATGACGGTCACTCTCGTCGGCGAGGGTGACTCGATTGTCCGGCTGTGCCAGGAACTCGCAGAGGGCCCCCAAGCATGCCCAGTGGACGTAGTCGCTCAGGTACTCCCGCAGGGACCGTCCCCAGTGCCCCTGCGCCACGACGTGTTCCGCCCACGTGATCGGCAGCGGTGAGACACACTGGATGGAATACCCTCGCTTGTAGGACTTGCTCGGGTCAGTCTCGTAGAAGTGCTCCGTGCTCACTTCCGGTGGTGGCGCCTTGTACATCCGTACCTCGGAGTCGAACCGGCCGGCGGTCTGTGGCGCTCCTTGCACCATCAGGTAGCGCCCGACCTGGTCGAAGTCGTTGCAGAGTCCCTCGGGGAAACGAGAGTTCGCTGAGTTCAGCAGCAGGCGTGGCGTCTCTATGGAATACCCAGCGATTGCCACCACAGCAGCCCGCTGGAACCGGGATACTCCGCCTCGGGTGTAGTGCACACCGGTCGCACGGCCGGTCCGCTCGTCGAACCCGACACTGGTCACCATCGAGTCCGCTCGTACCTCCGCGCCGCGCTTGAGGGCGTCAGGAACATGGGTGATCAACGGCGACGCTTTCGCGTTGACCTTGCATCCCTGCAGGCAGAAGCCGCGATAGATGCAATGAGATCGGTTGCCGAACCTACCGTTAGCGATCGCGACCGGCCCGACCTTGGCGGTGATCCCGAGCTTGTCCGCGCCGCGCAGGAATACCTCGCCGTTGCCACCAACCGGGTGCGGGCTATGAGGGTAGGAGTGTGGGTCACCCCATGGCCACTTCTCCCCCGCCACGGGCAGCTCTTCCTCAATGGCTTCGTAGTAGCCTCGTAGGTCTTCGTATTCGAACGGCCAGTCCGCGCCGACGCCATCTGCGCTGAACGTGTGGAAGTCACTGGGATGGAAGCGCGGTGCATAGCCGGCGTAATGCACCATCGACCCGCCGACTCCGCGACCGGAGTTGTTGGAGCCCAGTGGGATCGGATCTGCGCCATCGATGACGCGGGACTCGGTCCAGTACAGGTGATGCGACCCCGCCTCGTCACTGACCCAGTCGCGGTCGGGATCCCAGAACGGACCCGCGTCAAGTGCCACCACCGACCAGCCCGCTCTTGTCATGCGCTGCATGAGAGTGGCACCCCCGGCTCCACAGCCGACTATCACCAGATCGACCTCGTCGGCGTCTGGAAAGTGACGCATCTGCTCGCGCAGATCGTGATTGGTACGGGTGCCGTCGAGTGGGAGCAGCCACGCCGACTCGTTGCGGTGCCGGACCGCGTTCATGGTTGGGTAGCTCTCACCGGGTCGTTCGCGGGCTGCGTGTCGCGCACCTCGAACGGTTCAAGGGAATTGATGCCGAGGTTTTTGTATCCCCGCGGGTAGGCGGGCCCGTTGAACCCCATCTCATTCCAAGCGAGCGGATGTGAATAGAACGCGGTGCAGGCGTACCTTGTCCACAGGCTCCACACCCGTGCCGCCGGTAGCCCGTGCCAGCTCGCAGCACCGAGCTCCTGGATCGCCGAGATGATGGCGGCCTGCTCGCCCCGGTCGCACTCAGCGAAACACTGGCCGTCCCGGCGTCGGGCATCGGAATCAAGGTGGGCGAGGGATGCCCGCCATGCCTGCGCGTCTTCGGGCAGGTCGGCGTAGTGCCAACCGTCTGTCTGCGAGCGCCCTAGTCGAGTGTCGATCATCGCGACAACTGGGACCAGGCGATCTCCTTGTTGATCTAGGAGCTGATCCGTCAGCGCGAGGGCTGTCGCCTGTTCAGCGTCGGTGAAGAAGATCAGATCCCCGAACGGATCCAGGCGCGACAGCACGACCTCAGCGGTGACCGGATCCCAGGCTCCCGATTGGCTCAGGGCATCGAACCCCGGAAAACGTTCCGGCTTCCGGGGATGCGGTGCTGGTGTTCCGCTCATTGCTCGCGTCGCAGGATCGACGCGAGCAGCCCCATGCCGCCCACCATCGTCACCAGCAACGGTGCCAGGAGGGGAGGTCCCATCTCCATGTTGTAGCGAGCATTGGACCAACCACCAGGCTTCTGTGCTATCCCCCGCGCGTGGAAGAACGTGCCCTGCAGACCGTTCGCGATGATGACGATCGAAGCCACCGGTAGGGCGGTCTTGGCCATTCGCCGGCTGAAGAACCCAGCTATCCCCGCAGCCGCTCCCACGGGGCCGAGCACCACGGGGATCCACATCATCTTGTTGCCGAAGCTGGCGCTGTCATGCTCGAAGTAGATCTCGCCAGCCGTCACCAGCGCACCCACCGCGGTCAACGCTGACAAGCTGCGCTCGAAGTGACCGGTGCGAATGTTGCCCACCATCCGGTCGATTCCCTGGACAGCCACGTACTGAGGTAGCTCGTCCTCCCGCAACAGCATCATGACGCTCCCTCCTGCTCATCAGGGCCCGGATCAGGCAGTGCTCTCAGCAGGGCCTGGATCGGGGGGGTCCTTGCGTGCCGTGGTCCGAACTGAACTCCATGACACTCCCGTGCCGTGTGATCCGCAACCGGAGCCCCGGAGCGGACGACGGATGCGGTGGCAACCTGCGGTGGGTGGGTGACAGCCACCGCCGTGCGCTGGGGCCCCGGCCGGTGCCCGGGGCCTCAGCCGGGTGACTCCGGTCACGTTGATCCGGGCGGCCCAAGGATGTAGGGTGAGGGGACGTTGCATGACGGTTCAACAGTGAGCCTTGTCGACTTGTAATACTTGGTCGGAGGTTCTCCATGTCGGACGTTTCTCGCCTCCCAGGCCCGCTTTCCGAGTTGTGGGACTGGCAGCTCCACGGTCGGTGCCGCACCGTGGGCTCAGAGTTCTTCTTCCACCCCGAGGGCGAGCGCGGTGACGCGCGGGCGGACAGGGACAAGGCCGCTCAAGCGGTCTGTGCGGGCTGCCCGGTGGTCGCCGAATGCGCCGCCCATGCGCTCAGCGTGCGGGAGCCCTATGGGGTCTGGGGGGGCCTGACCGAGGAAGACCGCGAGGCCATCCTCCTGAGCGCCGTTCCCCTCGCCGTCTGAAGGCCACCCGCGCGGTACAGCATCGGCATCGACTTCAGGCCTGCCTACTACTGCGTTGAGCGGGGTAGCGAAGGCCGCCACAGCGATGGCACCTGGACGGTGAGTCCCGGGCCGTGGACGGCCCCGGGAGCTGTGTGCTTCAACTCCCGAAGCCTTGGGAAGCGGCGGTCCGGACCGTCGACGCCCACCTACATCGTCCCGGGCACAGGCCAAGGTCGCAATGCGGCCAGGGAGAATCACCAGACATGTCGTCGCCACAACCGCGTCAGTGCGCGGCCTGGTCGGGTAGTTGGCCGGTCCGGGCGACCTCAGCCGCGATGTCACGCAGCTTGACATTCAGCTGTTGGCTCGACGAGCGAAGATGACCGAACGCCTGTTCCTGCGTGTACAGGTTGCGCGCCATCAAGATTCCCATCGCGACGCCGATCTGACGATTGCTCTCCAGGCCCGCGCGCAGCAAGTCGGCCTCACGGCGAGCCGAAGCCCCCATGAACGCGAGAGAGACGTAGGAGGCGAACATGGCTCCGGTGCCTCGGTCGAGATCGTCGAAGACGCTAGGAGCAACTCCGTAGAAGTTCAACGCGCTACGACGGTGAGCTTCGTGCTGCACCCGCACCGCGAACATGCTGCGAACCGCGGTGCGGGCGACCGCGCGGGCGGAGAAATCGGGCCACTGGGTGTCATACCTGAGATCATCACCTCGCACAATGTCGCTCTCGGTGCTCGCCTCGAGGCACGGTCCCTCGCCTGTCTCGTACTGGATCGCGTCCACGTCCAGGGGCAGCTGACCGGTCGCGGCGACCGTTCGCGGGGCCCGCCCCTTCTCCACCACGGTGATGGCGGCCCCGACGCTGTGAGGCACCACCTGTGCGGCCAGACTCACCAGCGCCGCCGGCTCCAGCGTCAGATCCGGCTCGCGCACCAGCATCCGTCGTAGCGCCTCGAACTGCGCCGCGATCTCGCTCATCGCCAGGTCTGGCGCATCACGGATGTCCACCACGGCCTACCTCCGTCAGTCATGAATCCGATGCCGGGTGCCCACCAACTACCGGCGTGGGGTCATCGTAGGCTCGATCACCATCCTCAGGAAGGCGGCTCAGCGCAACCGGCACGCCCGAACGGTCGCTCGGAACCGCCGATGTGAGGAGTCAGTAGCGCGGAGGATCCTTCTTAAACAGTGCCGTCCAAGAGCAGTGCGAAAAGACGCCGTCAGCGAACACAGTTTCGAGCAGATGCCAGCCTTTACTGACCCGCTGGGGCGTCCTCATGTCGCTTCCCGAAGGAGCAGGAGGACGCGATCCGATTGGAGCGCCGAACTACTCTCCATTCCAGCATGCCAGAACATCCGTAGCGATCTGGTAGGCGACGCCACTGCGGGTCAGTCGCTGCGGGCCGATCAGCGATGTCATCGCGCTTGCATCGACCTGAAGGGTCTTGTCGTCCTTGAGGAAGGCAACCATGCCGTTCGGCGTCTCGAAGGCTGGCAGGCCCAGGCTCGCGAGACCAGACAGCGCCACAGCTGTGGTTCGATCAGTGCGCAAGGAATCGAAGTACGCCCGTGCCGCGGGCACACCATCGGACTCCGTGACAGAGAGGACCAAAGGCCCCCAGGACAGGCGGTAGGTGCACGTGTAGCGATGGTTGACGAAGGTAGCGCTCGGACTAGGGGCAGACCCAAGGCCCAGCATCGCAGCGACATCCGCTCTTGTGCCGGGGCCGCAGACCATCTTGGCCGACGCCGAGGGAGCACCCGGTTCAGCCGATGACCCTGTCGCTGCCGTGGTGGGCATCGACTGGCCCGGCGACATCGACATCCCCGACGGCATGCTCATCCCGGGAGACAACGACGTCTCGGGGATCGCCGCGGCCACCTGGGCCGTGGGAACCCCTGCGCATCCAGACAGCAGGGTCACCGCAGCAGCTACGCCTAGATGCCACCGCTTGGGTGCTTGTCGGGCATTCATCTGGACTCCGTTCCTCTTGGTCCCCTGGGGAAGTTCGGAGCCGGGAACATTGAGGTTTGGTCCAGCGCAGGACTTGAGCCCGGCAATCGCCGAACTCCTGGGCACTCGGCGGCGGCACCTGATCTTTCATCAGTGGTAGGGGCGGCACGGGTCGCATACCGATACAGCCGTTCGACAAGACTGTCGGCTCCCATCCCAATCTGCTTTGCCGACGGCGACGAAGACATTGTCAGCGGCCCACCTCTGGGCCCCTGACCAGCAGGAGACTCCCATGAAGGTTCGTCACGCCCTACTCTTGGCCCCCGCCGTAGCACTACTGCCACTGGCCTTCCCGGGGATCGCGTCCGCGCAGACCGGCTCAACGACCTATCTGGCGAACCTGAACCCGGTTCCGTTGAACGGTCAGACCAGCGCGAGCGCAAACCTAACCTTGGTGCTCAACGGCAACGTCGCGACGATCACCGAGCACGCCAGCGGTCTCGCTGCGACGTTCATGAACGGACCCTTCCCCCATGTGCAGCACATCCATGGGAACGGTGGGATGGGGCTCTGTCCGAGCGCGTCCGCAGACAAGAATCACGACGGTCTCATCACCACCACTGAGGGAGGACCCGCCTACGGGGGGATCGACACCACGTTGTCGACCTCAGGGGACACCAGCCCAGCGGCTGCCACGAACATCAAGATTGCTCCCGCCGGATCAGGTTTCACCTACCGCCGGACCATCACCTTGAGCGCTCAGACCTTGAGCGACCTGCAGGCCGGGAGAGCGATGGTTGTCATCCACGGTCTCGACCCGGCGACCGCCCCCAAGGCGGCAACGACGGAGAAGAGCGAGCTGGTGCCCAGTCTTCCTCAGGCCGCTACCGCGCCCGCCCTGTGCGGAAAGCTTGTCGCGATGCCGCAGGGCGGGGTGAACACCGGAAGCACCCCGGCTGACAGCCCGACCTCGGTGCCGCTGTACCTGGTTGGTGGGGCAGCTTTGCTGGCCGCCGGCGGCGCTCTCGCAATTCGCCGACGTAGCGTGATGGCCGAGCAGCGCTAGTTCACATCGGTTCTCGGAACCGTCGACCGCAGGCCGCTGTCGGGACAAGCTCCCGCGGCGGCCTGCGGTCGATGGCCGATCGATCGCGCTGGCGGCAGGGCGGCATACAACTCACGCCTCATCGTTCAGATCCTGGTCGCGATCGATCTCGGTTGTCACTCGGACCGCATCCCCAGCACTATCAGGAGGACGTCATGCGCTTTCCCGGCAAGGTTCCCGAGGGACAACAGCCGCAGCACGGCCAAAAAGGGGAAGTTGCCACCGCCGTGGTCAGCTCCCGCGACCGCGTGAGGTATCGCAACCTGCTGTTGGGGCTCACATTGGTCCTGGTCACTGTTGGTCTGGCCGCACTCGCAG
>JBDTDW010000090.1:0-4646 GCA_039922855.1 Candidatus Nanopelagicales bacterium
CCTGCCGACGTCGACGAGCCCGGACGGGTGCTCGTGTCCGGGCGACTGCTCGCAGACATCACCCGTTCGTTGCCGGCACAGTCCGTTCTCGTGTCTTCCGACGGCAGCCGCGTAGAAGTCCGTTGCGGCAGATCGACGTTCACCCTTCCAACGCTCCCGGTCGAGGACTACCCCGCACTCCCGGAGATGCCCAGCAGCAGCGGGTCGGCCACCGGTGCGAGCTTTGCCGAGGCCGTGGCGCAGGTCGCGATCGCCGCCGGACGCGATGACACCCTGCCGACGCTGACGGGCATCCGGCTGGAGATCACCGGCGACGAGATCACGCTCGCGGCGACCGACCGCTACCGCCTCGCCGTCCGCGAGATGAACTGGTCGCCGGCACACTCCGGCCTGGACACTGCTGCCCTGGTCCCGGCCCGCACCCTTGCAGAGACCGCCAAGTCCCTTGCCGGGTGCGACAAGGTCCTGATCTCACTGGCCGGTCCCGGTGAAGGACTGATGGGGTTCGAGGGCGATGGCCGTCGAACGACGACCCGTCTGCTGGATGGCGAGTTCCCGAAGTACCGCGCCCTGCTGCCCAGCGAGTCGGCCACCGTCGCGGTCGTTGACACGTCGGCACTGGCCGAGGCGGTCAAGCGCGTCTCGCTGGTCGCCGAGCGCAACACCCCGGTGCGGCTAGCGTTCTCCGGTGACGAGGTGCTGTTGCGAGCCGGCGCCGGCGACGAGGCGCAAGCCACCGAGGCGGTGGAGTGCGCGGTCGAGGGCGAGAGCGTCGAGATCGCGTTCAACCCGACCTACCTGCTCGACGGCCTCGGGGCGGTGGGGGCGGCGAGCACCCGGCTCTCGTTCACGTCCGCGACCCGACCGGCCGTGCTGACAGCCGACGCGGGCGACCCGGGCGACGCGCCGTCGTACCGCTACCTGCTGATGCCCGTGCGCCTGTCCGGCTGAGCCGTGCACGTCCTGTCACTGTCGCTGACGGACTTTCGCAGCTACCGCACCGCAGACCTCGAGCTGGGTCCTGGGGTGACGACGTTCGTCGGGCCAAACGGCCAGGGTAAGACCAACTTGGTCGAGGCCGTCGGCTACCTGGCCACTCTTGGTAGCCACCGGGTGGCCGCAGACGCTCCGCTGGTGCGCCGCGGCGCCGCGCAGGCGGTCGTGCGAGCCCGGGTGCACCGCGGCGACCGCACCACGCTGGTGGAGCTGGAGATCAACCCCGGTCGGGCCAACCGGGCCCGGATCAACTCATCACCGGTGACACGGCCGCGGGAGATCCTCGGCCTGGTTCGCACCGTGCAGTTCGCACCGGAAGATCTGGCCCTGGTCAAAGGCGACCCAACGGATCGGCGTCGCTTCCTCGACGAACTGCTCGTGGCGCGCGCCCCGCGTTTCGCCGGTGTCCGGGCGGACTACGACCGCGTCCTCAAGCAGCGCAACGCTCTGCTCAAGAGCTCGATCGCGGCGCGGCGCGGAGGTTCGCAGTCGGATGTGCTGAGCACGCTGGAGGTGTGGGACGCACAGCTCGCGACCCTCGGAGCGGAGCTGCTGGCTGGGAGGATCCACCTGGTCGACCTGCTGAATCCGTTGCTGGGCAGCGCCTATGAACAGGTCAGTGGCGGTGCGGGTGACGTGTCCGCGGCCTACGCGAGCTCTCTGGGAGACGACGTCCCGCTCACGACGGACCGTGCCGCCCTGGCCGAGGCGATGCTGGCCGCTATGGCCCGGAGGCGTCGTGAGGAGCTCGATCGCGGTCTGACCTTGGTGGGTCCGCACCGCGACGAGCTGGTGCTGTCGCTGGGTGACGGGCCCGCAAAGGGCTACGCCAGCCACGGCGAGTCATGGTCAATGGCACTGGGGTTACGGCTGGCGTCGTACGAGCTGCTGCGCACGGACGGTCAGCTCGGCGGTGAGCCGGTCCTGGTGCTGGACGACGTGTTTGCCGAGCTGGACTCCCAGCGTCGCCGCCGGCTGGCGGCGCTGGTGGGCCCGGCCGAGCAGGTGCTGGTCACCGCGGCTGTCCCGAGCGATGTTCCCGCGGAACTGGCCGGTGCCCAGGTGGCGGTCAGAGAGGGGACACTGGGGCAGGAACGTGACAGGCAGGAGGCCGCTCGTGGGAACGACTGACGGCACCTCCTCCGAGGGCCCGGCCTCGGGCAGCGACGCGGCTCGCGAGGCCCAGGCGCGAGCGCGCGCCGCCGCCCGGGAGCGCGGGGTCGCGTCGGGCCGCTCCGTGCGCCGTCCCGGCGGACCACTCCCGCGCAGCGGGCCGGGCCCGGACGGGCGCGACCCGGTCCTGCTCGCGGACTCCGTACAGCGCCTCATCAGGGACCGGGGCTGGACCGCTCCGGCGGCGGTAGCAGGCGTCCTGGGGCGCTGGACGGACATCGTGGGGTCCGAGATCGCCGGGCACGTGGTGCCGGAGACCTTCGACACCGACAACGGCCGGCTCGTGCTGCGGGCCGACTCCTCCGCGTGGGCGAGCGTGATGAAGCTGCAGGTCACGGCCCTCACCACGCGGATCGAGCAGGAGGTCGGTCGCGGCGTCGTGCGCCACGTCACGGTCCTGGGACCTTCGGCCCCGAGCTGGAAGCACGGCCCGCTCAGCGTCAAGGGCCGCGGCCCGCGTGACACGTACGGGTAAGGGCGCCAGCAGCTGGTCGCGGCCAGATCGGCTCGGAGGGACCAGATCGGCTCGGAGGGATCTGAGCGGTCTGCCCGCGTAGGGGGACATCGGCCCGCTCGGATTCGTCCGCTGTCGGTGCCCTCACGCTAGACTGAGGGGCAGTTCTCCGCGGCTGCACCGCCCCTTTCCCGGACGCCGTTCGCTGTCCCTGGCCCGCAGCCGAGGGCCGCTGGGTGCCGGGCAGCAGGAGCCGTCGCGGCCAGAGCGGGTCCGCCACTTCGGTGCTCCCGTACGCGCACGCAGTCGAGAGGTGTGACCACCTGTGTCCTATGACGCGAGTGACATCCAGGTACTCGAGGGTCTGGACGCGGTACGCAAGCGACCGGGGATGTACATCGGGTCCACCGGTGAGCGGGGGCTGCACCACCTGGTCTACGAGGTCGTCGACAACTCTGTCGATGAGGCCCTGGCCGGTTATTGCGACGCCATCTTCGTCACCTTGCTGGCAGACGGCGGTGTCCTGGTGCAGGACAACGGCCGCGGCATCCCCGTCGGGGTGATGCCCGGGGAGAACCGCCCAGCGCTCGAGGTGGTGCTGACGGTCCTGCACGCCGGTGGGAAGTTCGGCGGTGGCGGCTACACCGTCTCCGGTGGGCTGCACGGTGTCGGGGTGTCCGTGGTCAACGCGCTGTCGCGGGCGCTGGACGTGGAGGTGTGCCGCAACGGCGCGACATGGACGCAGTCGTATGCCTACGGCGTGCCGACCGCGCCGCTGGCCGAGGGGGCCGCGACCGAGGAGACCGGAACCACGATCACGTTCTGGGCCGACCCGGACATCTTCGAGACGGTCACGTACGACTTCGGCACCCTCTCCCGGCGGTTCCAGGAGATGGCGTTCCTGAACAAGGGACTGACGTTGTCCCTGCGCGACGAGCGGGTCCGTCGCCCGGCCGTCGAGGTTGCTCGCGCGGACGACGAGGATGAGGGCGCGGACACCGACCCGATCAGCGTGGGCACCGTCGCGACCGACGATGACGAGGTGCGAGAAGTCGTCTACTCCTACGACGACGGCATCACCGACTTCGTGCGCCATCTCAACGCCAGCAAGGGTGCCGCGCACCGCACCATCATCGACTTCGAGTCCGAGGACACGGAGGGTCGGCTCTCGCTCGAGGTCGCGATGCAGTGGAACCTGGGTTTCTCCGAGTCGGTCTATACGTTCGCGAACACGATCAACACTCAGGAGGGCGGCACCCACGAAGAGGGGTTCCGGTCCGCTCTCACGTCTTTGGTGAACAAGTTTGCCCGTGAGTGGGGCATCATCAAGGAGAAGGAGAGCAACCTCACCGGCGACGACTGCCGGGAGGGACTGACTGCCATCGTGTCGATCAAGCTCGGCGAGCCGCAGTTCGAGGGGCAGACCAAGACAAAGCTCGGCAACACCGAGGCGAAGGCGTTCGTGCAGAAGGTGTGCAACGAATATCTCGGAGCCTGGTTCGAGCAGAATCCCGCTGAGGGCAAAGAGATTGCGCGCAAGGCGGTGTCGGCTGCCAGCGCGCGCACGGCGGCCCGCAAGGCCAGGGACCTGGCTCGCGGTCGAAAGGGTCTGCTGGAGTCCGGTGGCCTACCGGGAAAGCTGGCCGACTGCCAGTCCAACGACCCGTTTCGTTGCGAGCTCTACATCGTGGAGGGCGACTCGGCCGGCGGCTCCGCGAAGGGCGGACGGGACTCGAAGTATCAGGCGATCCTGCCGATCCGCGGGAAGATCCTCAACGTCGAGAAGGCCCGTATCGACAAGGTGTTGCAGAACAACGAGGTTCAAGCCCTGATCTCCGCGCTCGGCACAGGTATCCACGACGACTTCGACATCGCGCGCTTGCGCTACCACAAGATAATCCTGATGGCCGACGCCGACGTCGACGGTCAGCACATCCGCACGTTGCTCCTCACGTTGCTATTCCGCTACATGAAGCCGCTCGTCGAGGCTGGGCACATCTACCTTGCACAGCCGCCGTTGTAC
>JBDTDW010000091.1:0-8563 GCA_039922855.1 Candidatus Nanopelagicales bacterium
TTGGGTTCGGCTTTCGCTGCGGGTTCCTCGGTCTGCTGCACCTGGAGATCGTGCGGGAGCGGCTGCAGCGCGAGTTCGGGCTGGACCTGATCTCCACGGCACCGAACGTCGTCTACCGGGTCGTGATGGACGACGGCAAAGAACTGACCGTCACGAACCCGAGCGAGTTCCCCGGCGGGAAGGTGTCGGAGATCTTCGAGCCGGTCGTACGAGCCACTGTGCTCTCTCCCAGCGAGTACGTCGGATCCATCATGGAGCTGTGCCAGACCCGGCGCGGCGTGCTGCTCGGGATGGACTACCTTTCCGAGGACCGGGTCGAGCTTCGCTACACCCTGCCGCTCGCCGAGATCATCTTCGACTTCTTCGACGCGTTGAAGTCCAAGACCCGGGGGTACGCCTCGCTGGACTATGAGCCCACCGGTGAGCAGGTCGGCGACCTCGTCAAGGTCGACATCCTGCTGCACGGCGAGCCGGTCGACGCGTTCAGTGCGGTCGTGCACCGGGACAAGGCTTACGCATACGGCGTCACCATGGTCGGCAAGCTGCGCGAGCTGATCCCGCGCCAACAGTTCGAGGTGCCGATCCAAGCGGCCATCGGGGCACGGATCGTGGCCCGCGAGACGATCCGCGCCATCCGCAAGGACGTCCTCGCCAAGTGCTACGGCGGCGACATCAGTCGCAAGCGCAAGCTGCTGGAGAAGCAGAAGGAGGGCAAGAAGCGGATGAAGATGGTCGGCCGGGTCGAGGTCCCGCAGGAGGCCTTCATCGCGGCGCTGTCCACCGACGACCCGTCCGCCAGGAGCAAGTAGCCCCAAACCGCGCCATCGATCACCGCAACCGCAACGGCTGGTGTCGCGGCCCCTGAGCTCGCGAGCGGACCGCCGCCAAGCCACCACGGCGAGGTCTCGCTGGTGAACCTCCACGTCGAAGGTTCGCCGCCAGACCCTCCACGTCGAGGTCTCGCCGCCAATCCCTCACGTCGAGGTCTCGCCGCCAATCCCTCACGTCGGGGTCTCGCCGCCAGACCCTCACGGCGAGGTACGGTCGAGTCACCATTGTCCACGGGTGCGCGGGGTGCCCGAGGAGTCGAGGGAGCAGGCGATGACGACCACCACCGGCGCGGACGGCAAGCCCGTGACAACAGACGGCGATCGGGTCACGAGTGGCCCTGAGGTGCTGCCGCCGATCGCAGCCTCGCTCGGGCGGCTGCTCGCAGACCGGGTGGCGAGCACCCCGGACCGGGAGGCGCTGCGGGCACCGAGGGGGAAAGGCTGGCAGTCGTGGACGTGGGCGCAGACCAGTGAGTGGGCCCACGACCTGGCCGCCGGCCTGCTCGCGCTGGGGCTGGCGCCGGAACAGCGGGTCGCCATCGTGAACACGACGACGGCGACGTGGATCGTCATGGACCTCGCCGTGATGTGCGCAGGGGGAGCGACGACGACCGTCTACCCGTCGACGAACACCGATGACGTGGCGTACATCCTCGCCGACTCCGGGTCGCGATTCGTCTTCGTCGAGGACGCCACCCAGCTCGCGAAGCTCGAGGCGAGCCGGGCCGGCCTCCCCGCTGTGGCGCACGTCATCCTCGTCGAGACTGACGGGGTCGACCTCTCCGGCCGCACCGACGACTGGATCATCACCCTCGATGACCTTGCACACCGTGGAAAGGCCTTTCGCGCCGAGCAGCCCGAGCTCGTGGCTTCGACCGTTGACGCCGTGACGCCTGACCGGTTGGCGACTCTCATCTACACCTCCGGCACCACGGGCCGCCCAAAGGGGGTCGAGCTGACGCACGGCAACTGGTGCTACGAGGCCGCAGCAGCGGATGCCCTGAAGCTTCTTCGCAAAGACCACCTGCAGTTCCTGTGGTTGCCGCTGTCGCACTCGTTCGGCAAGGTGCTGCTGTCCGCGCAGCTGCAGGTCGGGTTCACCTCGGTGGTCGATGGCCGCGTGGACAAGATCGTGGACAACCTCGCGGAGATCCGGCCCACGTTCATGGCCGGCGCACCGCGGATCTTCGAAAAGGTATTCGCCCGTGTGGTCTCGACCACCGCGGCCGAGGGCGGACCCAAGGCGAAGATCTTCGACTGGGCCATCCGGGTGGGCAAGTCGGTCGCTGCTCGCAAGGCCGAGGGGAAGTCCGTACCTCTGCTGCTGGAATGGCAGCACAAGCTCGCCGAGACCCTCGTGTTCTCCAAGATCAAGGCGCGGATGGGCGGGCGGATCGAGTACTTCGTCTCCGGTTCGGCCGCCCTCTCGCGCGATGTGGGGGAGTGGTTCGAGGCGGTGGGGCTGCCGATCCTCGAGGGCTACGGGATGACCGAGAGCAGTGCCGGCAGCATCCTGAACCGGCCCAGCAAGAACGCGATCGGGACGGTGGGGCTGCCGCTACCTGGCACAGAGGCCCGGGTCGCCGCCGATGGCGAGCTGCTGCTCAGGGGGCCGGGAATCATGCGTGGTTACCACAACCTGCCCGACCTGACCGCGGAGGTGCTGCTCGCGGATGGGTGGCTGGCCACCGGGGACATCGCGTCCATCGACGACCTGGGACAGGTCAGCATCACGGACCGCAAGAAGGACCTGATCAAGACCTCGGGCGGCAAGTACATTGCGCCGAGCCTCATCGAGGCCCGGTTCAAGGCGCTGTGCCCGCTGCTCAGCAACGTCGTCGTTCACGCGGAGGGCCGCAACTTCGCCACCGCCCTTGTCACGCTCGACCCGGACACGACCACGTCGTTCGCACAGGCAGAGGGCATCACAGGGGGTCCGGAGCAGTGGGCGACGGCCCCGGCCGTCGACAGGGTGGTTCGCGAGGCGATGGCCGAGCTGAACGCGGGCCTCAACCGGTGGGAGACCGTGAAGGACGTACGGATCCTGCCGCGTGACCTCACCGTCGAGGAAGGCGAGCTCACCCCCAGCTTGAAGATCAAACGCAAGGTCGTCGAGACCCGCTATGCCACGGTGCTGGCGTCCATGTACCAGCACTGATCACGGTTGGGGGTTGATCACGGCTCGTTGTCAGCCCTGAGCGCAAGAGCGCCCTCAGGCCCATGATCAACTTATGAGGCACTCGCTGGGTGTGTCAGCGCACTCCGGTAGGACGGAACTGGACGCTGACACGTGGTCCCGCGGCGCCGGCGGTCTTGGGGATGGCGTGCTCCCAGGTGCGCTGGCACGAGCCACCCATGACCAGAAGGTCACCGTGACCGAGGGCGAAGCGGCGTGCCGGCCGGCCGGTCCTGGGGCGCAGCAGCAACGTACGAGGTGACCCGAACGACACGATCGCGACGAGGGTGTCGGTAGTGGCTCCTCGTCCGATGGTGTCGCCGTGCCATGCGACGCTGTCGTGGCCATCGCGATACAGGCACATCCCGGCAGTGGTGAACGGCTCGCCGAGGTCGGGCGCATAGTGCGACGTCAGGTCGAGCTTCGCGTCCTGCAGGAGCGCGTGCGGAAGGTCAGCGCGCTCGTCGTACCACGCGACCAGCCGCGGAACGTCGACGGTGCGTCCGTACATGGCGCGCCGTTCGGTTCGCCACGGGACGCTGTGCAGCAGTCGGTCCAGGACCTCGTCGGACCCCTCGACCCAGCCAGGCAGGTGGTCGACCCAGGCTCCGCAGGTCAGCTCGGTACGCCGGACTGCGGCGAGAGAGTGCAGCGTGGCCGGGCCGTCCACGTCCAGCAGGGATGGCTGATGCACCCTCGTAGGGTATCACCGCAGCCGAACAGGTGTTCGATCAATCCGGCCGCGATGCTCGCGTCAGTCCTAGGCACCGACCCGGACCGAGCGGACGGTGAAGCTGTCGTCTACCAGGACGTGAACCGGTGGCCCTGACGCCGGCGAGACCTGGACGACGTAGCCGAAGCCGGCGGCACCGCCGGGACCTGACACGACCTGGTCGACAGTGCCGGCGCCGACAAACGCAAGCGCCGCTGTGCCGGCACGTGCCGGTGACGAGGTGAGCTCGGCGGGTGTCGCGATCGCGTCCAGGCCGGTCTGGCTCTCGGAGTCGCGCACGGTGCGGGGCGCGGCGGTCGTGGATGGCGCGACGGCCGACCAGGCTGCACCGGCCAGCACTGCCGAAGCCAGTCCGCCGCCGATGGCCGCCAGCGGCCACCACGACGGGCGCTCGGGTCCGGTCGGCGCGCCACTCCCGCCTGACCTTCTCGCAGCGGTCGTCAGGCCGGCTGGTTGCTCCCAGCTTTCGGTGTCCTCTGGCATGACACACCTCTCGCCGCCGGGATGTCTCCTGCCGGACAGGGTCGCCCAGGAACCTGTCAGGTACCGACGCGAATCCTGTGCTCGCGCTGTGAGTCGTGCCCGCCCGCGGGGGCCGGGATAGTCCTGGGCCCGTAGATTCGGTCCCTGGCCAGGCACCGGGTCCGGGTCGTCCGAGCACAGGAAGAGGGAACGTCGTGGTCGATGTCCGACCGTTCCGCGCACTTCGAGCGCCCAAGGACCTGGCACAGCGGGTGGCGTCCCTGCCCTACGACGTCATGGACGTCGACGAGGCGCGGGCGATGGCCGGTGACGATCCCTACAGCTTCCTGCGCGTGTCCCGGCCCGAGATCGAGCTGGCGACCGGGGTGGACGCCCACGACGATGTGGTCTACGCGCAAGGGCGCCGGAACCTCGACGCGTTCGTGGCCAAAGGCGTGCTGGTACGAGACGACACCCCGACCTACTCCGTGTATCGGCAGCGGATGGGTGACATCGAGCAGACGGGTGTGGTGGGCGTGGTTGCCGTCGCCGACTACGACTCCGGCGACGTACGCACCCATGAGCACACCCGCCCGGACAAAGAGCTAGACCGGGTTCGGCACATCTCCGAGCTCGATGCCCAGGACGAGCCGGTGTTCCTGCTCTCGCCGCGCTCGGCGTCGATCGAGGCCGTGGTGGCCGAGGTGGTCACTACCGATCCGGTCGCTGACTTCGTGAGTGTCGACGGGGTCCAACACACCGTCTGGGTCGTCGACGACCCTGCTCACGTCACTGCCCTCACCGCCGCCTTCGCGGCCGTCCCCCGGCTGTACGTCGCCGACGGGCATCACCGCAGTGCCGCTGCCGCTCGCGTCGCTGCCCAGCGCCGGGCGTCCGGGGCGAGCGGGGAGTACGACACGTTCCTCGCTGTGGTGTTCCCTTCGGACGAAGTAGCGGTGCTGGCGTACAACCGGGTGGTCGACCTGGCCGGGCGCAGCATCGAGGACCTGCGCGCGAGCCTGGCCGAGCACTTCGTGGTCGTACAAGCGCCGAATACCGTAGAACCGTTGCAGCGGCACGTGTTCGGGATGTATGCGGCCGGCCGGTGGTACGAGCTGACCCTGCGTGACGGCGTTGTCGAGGGCGCGGACCTGTTGGCCGGCCTGGACGTCGCTGTGCTGCAGGACCTCGTCCTGGCACCCTTGCTCGGTGTCGGCGACCCGCGCACGGAGCCGCGGCTCACGTTCGTCGGTGGCATCCGCGGCGTGGCCGAGCTCGAACGTCTCGTTGACGCCGACCCTTCGAAGGTGGCTTTCAGCCTGCACCCGACCTCGACCGAGGAGCTGCTCGCGGTCGCCGATGCCGGCCTGGTGATGCCACCGAAGTCGACGTGGTTCGAGCCCAAGCTGCGCAGTGGTTTGTTCGTCCACACCCTCGGCCGCGAGTGATGTCGGCGCCTGTCGCAGCCGTTTTCGACCTCGGCGGAGTGGTCATCGACTGGGAGCCGCGTCGCTTGTACCGCACCCTTTTCGGCGGTGACGATGGGGCGATGGAGCAGTTCCTCGAAACCGTGTGCACGCCCGAGTGGAACGCCGAGCAGGACCGCGGGCGGTCGCTGGCGGAGGGGACCGAGCTGCTCCTGGAACTGCACCCCGAGAGTTCCGAGCTGATCCGTGCCTTTTACGCCAGGTGGCGGGAGATGCTCGGGGGTGAGATCCCCGGCACGGTACGCATCCTGGAGGAGCTCGACCAGCGCGGAGTCGCTCTCTTCGCGATGACCAACTGGTCGGCCGAGACGTTCCCTTTCGCGCGCGAGAACTTTCGGGTTCTGCGGCGGTTCCGGGGCATCCTCGTCTCAGGGGAGGAACTCCTCAGCAAGCCTGACCCTGCCTTCTTCGCACTGCTGGCGCAGCGGTTCGCGGTCGAGCCCGAGCGGACCGTGTTCATCGACGACTCACCAGGGAACGTCGAGGTGAGTCGGCGACTGGGCTACGTGGGACTTCAATTCAGCTCCCCCGAGAGGTTGCGTGCCGATCTGGTGAGCGTCGGCGTGCTGGAGCCGTGATCTCCGGTCAGCAAATGCGCTGGAGGATCAGGCACCTGCCGCTGTGACGATCGCATCGGTGGCGAACCCGAGCAGCACCCCGAGGACCAGCCCCCACGTCATGAGTTCCTTGTGGCCCATGCGACGTCCGACGGCGAGCAGCTCGATGACCACGTAGAGGATCGATCCGGCGGCCAGCGACAGGAACGCGATCGACATGACGTCGCTGACGAACTGTTCCCCCACGATGGTCCCCAGGAACGTCGGCCCGCCACCGATGAGCCCGAGCAACGCCAGGCGCCCCCAGCTCGGACGGATCCCCTCGGCCGTCAGGGGCGCGACGATCCCGAATCCCTCCGTCGCGTTGTGCAGAGCGAATCCGACGACGAGCAGGGTCGCCAGTGCCAGCTCACCTGAGGCCGCGCTGTTCCCGATGGCCAGGCCCTCGCCGAAGTTGTGCAGCCCTATGCCGATCGCGATCATCATGGCGAGGTTGCGCGCTCGGTCGATGTTGGCGGGCGCCCCTGCGAGCTCGGTCGCCACCGCTGCTCCGGGGCCGACCGGGAGGGTCCTGCGCGCCTTGCGCGCCATCCAACGATCGAAGTAGACCAGGCTCATGATCCCGGCCGCGAAGGCGGCGGCGAAGACAGCGCCGTAGCCGGTCGCGGTCCGGTAGTCGTGGCCGCTGAGTGCGACGTCGACCGGCTCCCAGGCGTGGGTGAGCACATCCCAGACCAGGAAGATCAAGATGCCGGTGGCGACGGCGTTGAGCATCACCCGTGTCCTGGGCATCGCGGTACGGACCCGACCCACCGGAAGCCCGATGAAGATCGTGATCCCGGCGATGGCCCCCAGCAGGGCGATCTGGTTCGAACTCATGACGCGGTCCTCGGTTCGTTCCGGCTCTCAGCGAGCTGGAGGTCTTCAACTTAGGTAAGCCTAACCTGCCACGACGTGGCCGCAGCACCGCCAGTCCCGCCGAGCGCGCGCCCGCAGCGCTCCGTGGTTCGGGGAACCTGTGCGATCGAGCCCGGGTTCACCGGCGTTCGAGCGAGGTTTCGGCCTTCCGTACGGCGTGTCGTCGCTCATCTGCCGGTGAATGATCCGTACGGCGCTCGAACGCCGGTGAACGTTCCAGCGATCGGTCAAACGCCGGTGAAGCTGGAATGCCGTGGCGCACGTAGCGGGCCTCAGCCGGGGATGAGGTTCGCGGCCCCGGTCGTGACCGCTGCAGGCTTGACGCCCAGTCGGGCCAGGACCTCGCCGAGATCGGCGGCCGACACCGGGCGGGCATACAGATAGCCCTGCGCCAGATCGCAGCCCAGACGACGCAGCTTCTCGGCCACCTCCGGATGCTCGACGCCTTCCGCGACCGCGACCATCCGGAACTCGTGAGCCAGGTCGGTAACCACCTTGATGAGCACCTCGCCGCCCTCGGTCATGTCGGTGACGAAGGACTGGTCGATCTTCAGGGTGTCGATGGGCAGGGAACGCAGCTGGCTGATGGAGGTGTTGCCGATGCCGAAGTCGTCCAACGCGATGGTGGAGCCCATGTCGGCGATCCGTTGCAGCACCGCAGCGGCTCGCTCCGGGTCCTGCACGATGGCGCTCTCGGTGATCTCGAACTCCAGCAGGCGGGCCGGCACGCCGTACTCGGCGAGCATCCGCCCGATCCGTACGTCAAGGTCCGGCTCGGCCAGGTTCAGCGCGGAGAGGTTCACGGCCACCTGGATGTCCCAGCCACCCACGCTCCACTCACGCAGCTGAGAAAGGACAAGCTCCAGGACCCGTTGGGTCAAGGTGTGGATCAACCCGGTCTGCTCGGCCAGCGGGACGAAGTCGCTGGGCGGTATCAGTCCGCGGGTCGGGTGGTTCCAGCGCAGCAGGGCCTCCAGGCCCGCGACCTCGCCGGTGTTGAGGTCGAGCTTTGGCTGGTAGTGCACCGAGAGCTGGTCGTCGACGTCGAGGGCCTTGCGCAGGTCCCCGAGCAGCACGAGCTTGGCGGGGGAGTTGCCGTCACCGTCCGCGGAGTAGATGCTCATCCCGCGCCGCGCCGCCTTGGCGGCATACATCGCGATGTCGGCACGCTTCATCAGGGCACTGACGTCGGCGGCATGGTCGGGCAGCAGTGCCAGCCCGAGCGAGCTCTCCACGTGGAGCACCAGCCCGTCGATTTCGTACGGATCTGAGAAGACGGACAGGACCCGCTCGGCCAGGACTGCTGCGTCGTCGATGCTGCGGACCGTGGGCAGCAGGACCGCGAACTCGTCGCCGCCGAGGCGGGCCACCGTGTCGGTCTCGCGGACGACGTCCTCCAG
>JBDTDW010000092.1:0-7245 GCA_039922855.1 Candidatus Nanopelagicales bacterium
GAGCCGCGAGGACATCGACGCCGCAATGCGGCTGGGCTGCGGACTGCCCATGGGGCCGCTGGCGTTGTTGGACCTGATCGGCCTGGACACGGCGTACGAGATCCTGGACACGATGTACAAGCAGGGCCGCGACCGCCTGCACGCGCCGTCGCCGGTGATCAAGCAGCTGGTGACCGCCGGGCTGCGAGGTCGCAAGTCGGGGCGCGGGTTCTATACGTACGAGGAGCCCAACAGCCCGATCGTCGTGGTCGACGCGCTGACCCCGTCGCCGGTGGCGGCCGCCGACGAGCCGGCGACGAAGAACTTTGCCCGGGTGGGTGTGGTCGGCTCGGGCACGATGGCCGCCGGTGTCGTGGAGGTGTTCGCCCTAGCGGGTCACGACGTGCTGTACGTGACCCGTGGCCAGCAGCAGGTCGAGCGCGTCGCTGCACTCGTACGGCGCTCACTGGACAAGGCGGTCCTGCGGGGCAAGGCGGACGAGGCGACACGTGATGCCGCCCTGGCGAGGATCACCGGCTCGGTGCGGTTGGACGACCTGGCCGACCGCGACCTGGTCGTGGAGGCGGTCGTGGAGGAGCTGTCCGTCAAGACGGCCCTGTTCGCGACGCTGGACGACATCTGCAAGCCGGGCACGGTCCTGGCGACGACGACCTCGAGCCTGCCGGTCGTCGAGCTGGCAGCCGCCACCCGTCGGGCCGCCGACGTGGTCGGGCTGCACTTCTTCAACCCGGCGCCGGTGATGTCGCTCGTCGAGGTGGTCTTCACAGTCGCCACCGCGCCAGATGTCGTGTCGGGCATGGTCACGCTGTGCCGGGCACTGGGCAAGCACCCTGTCACCTGCGCGGACCGTGCCGGATTCATCGTCAACGCACTGTTGTTCCCGTACCTGAACGACGCCGTGAAGATGGTCGAGGTGCGCTATGCGGACGAGGACGAGATCGACACCGCGATGAAGACCGGGTGCGGGTATCCCATGGGACCGTTCGAGCTGCTCGATGTCGTGGGGCTCGACGTCGCGCTGGCGATCCAGCGCACGCTGTACCTGGAGTTCCGGGAGCCCGGATTCGCCCCGGCGCCCCTGCTGGAGCACCTGACGACGGCCGGATACCTGGGACGCAAGACCGGTCGTGGGTTCCGGTCGTACGACTCCTGACGACCCGATTCCCGGTTGGTGTGAGGTGGGACGTCACAACAGGCGCCGCGAGCCCGATCCCGAACGGCCGCTGGCGCAGGGCATCTCGCGGGTGGAGGAGCACCCCGACGGTGACTGGCTGGTCCGGCATCTGTCGGGCACCTCGGCTTCGTCGGCCAACAGCTACCGCTGCCCCGGCTGCGACCAGGTCATTCCGGCAGGCACGCCTCACGTCGTGACCTGGCCCGCGGACCGCCCAGGAGGCGAGTCCGAGCGTCGGCACTGGCACTCCGTCTGCTGGAGCGCTCGCGGGCGGCGTACCCCCAACACCGTCCGTTCCCGCAACGCCCCCCGCCACTGACCCCTCGTCAGGGCGCCTGTGGGTTCACCGGCGTTTGGTCGCGGCAGGCGGGGTTCACCGGCGTTTGGTCGCGTTTTCGGCCCAGTTACCGGCGTGTCGTCGCTCCGACGCCGGTGAACCACCCAGCGATCGCTCAACCGCCGGTGAACCTCCCTGCGCGCGAGCAGCGCCCCGGTCACGCCGTCGCGTCGGGGGCTGCGAGACTTCGCGGGTGCCGGAGATCGTCGCTAACAGCGTGTTGCCGGCCCGCCGTGAGCCGATCACGCTGCGCACCTGTGACGGGCTACGGCTGGTGGGGGAGCTGGCCACGCCGGTGGACCGTGCGTCGGTGGGCACGCTCGTGTGCCTGCACCCGCTGCCGACGGCCGGCGGGATGATGGACAGCCATGTGCTGCGCAAGGCCTCCTGGCGGCTGCCGGCGCTGACCGGGCTGGCGGTGCTGCGCTTCAACACGCGCGGGGCGACGAGCGCGGCGGGCACCAGCGAGGGCCGGTATGACAACGCCGACGGTGAGGGCCTGGACCTGGCGGCGGCGCTGTCGTACGCGAGCGAGCGCGGGCTGCCGGACCCGTGGCTGCTGGGCTGGTCCTTCGGCACCGACGTCGCACTCAGGCACGGCAACGTCGACCCGGTCCAGGGCGCTGTCCTGCTCTCACCGGCACTGCGGTTCAGCTCACCGCAGGACCTCGACGGCTGGGCGGCATCTGGGCGCCGCCTGGTGGCGGTCGTCCCCGAGTTCGACGATTACCTGCGCCCGGTCGAGGCGTGCGAGCGGTTCGCGCGGGTGCCGCAGGCCGAGGTGGTCGCCGCACCGGGTGCCCACCACCTGTGGGTGGGGGAGAAGTACGTGAGGATCGCCCTGGGCGAGGTGGTCCGGCACGTCGCGCCGGCCGCGTACCCGCTGGCGACCTGGTACGACGGACCGATGCAGCGCTGGAGTGACTTGTGAGCTTTCGACTGGACGGCAAGGTGGCACTGGTCACCGGAGCATCGCGCGGCATCGGACGAGCCATCGCCCTCGCGTACGCGGACGCCGGCGCCGACGTTGCGCTGCTGGCCCGTGACACCGAGCTGCTCGAACAGGTTGGCGCCGAGGTACGCGACCGTGGGCGACGGTCCCTGGTGCTCGCCGCGGACGTCCTGGACGCCGCGGCCGTCGCGGGTGCCGTCGACGCAGTGGCGGGCGGGCTCGGGCACCTCGACATCGTCGTGAACAACGCCGGCGGCAACTCGTTCTCCGCAGCGCTGGCGACCATGCGGTTCGCTGGGTGGGCCAAGACGCAGGCCCTCAACGTCGAGTCGGTCGTCCACGTCTGCCAGAGCGCCATCCCGTACCTGGCCACCACCCGCGGCTCGATCATCAACGTGGCCTCCGTCGCGGGCCTGCGCGGTGCCCCCCTGATGTCGCACTACGCAGCGGCCAAGGCAGCCGTACTCTCGCTCACGCAGTCCCTCGCGTTGGAGCTCGCGCATCAGGGCGTACGGGTCAACGCGCTCGTGCCCGGCTGGATCGAGACCGACCTCACCGAGTTCCTGCGCGCGAGCACCGAGACCGAGAGCGGACTGCTCTCGCGGGTGCCGATGCAGCGCTGGGGGACGGTGCAGGAGATCGCTGAGCCGGCTGTGTTCCTGGCCAGTGACGCGTCCCGGTTCATGACCGGTCAGCAGCTCGTCGTCGACGGCGGACTCTCGGCGATGCCGTGACGAGTCCGGGCCCGTTCCTGTTGCTGCTGCATGCTTTCCCACTCGACCGCACAGTATGGGACGACGTCGTGGGGCCGGTGTCGGAGGCCGGCTGGGACGTCGTCGTCCCGGACCTGCGCGGGTTCGGGGAGTCGCGGTACGGCATCGACGGACCCGACGACGAACCGTCGCTTGCTGCGATGGCACGCGACGTGATCGCGATCCTGGACCGCGTCGGTGCCCGGTCGGTGGTGCTCGGTGGGCTGTCGATGGGCGGCTACGTCGCGATGGAGCTGTTGCGGCAGGTCCCCGAACGGGTTGACGCGTTGGTGCTGGCCGACACCAAGGCCAGCGCCGACGACGACGCGGCCCGGGAGAACCGGCTTCGCGTGGCCGATCAGGTGCTCGCGGCGGGCAGCACCGAGGCGCTGGCCCGGGCCATGGTCCCCACGCTGCTCGGGTCGACGAGCCTGACCGGCCGCCCTGATGTGGTGGAGCGGGTCCGCGCGCTGGTCGAGGCGACCGACCCAGCGGCCGTGGCGTGGGCGCAGCGCGCGATGGCAGCGCGCCCGGACTCCCGCGGCACGCTCGCGGCCTTCCCCCGCCCCGCGCTGGTGATCTGGGGTGAGGAGGACCTCACGTGCTCGCGGGCCGAGCAGGACCTGATGGTGACTGCCCTGCCGGACGGACAGCTGGCGACCATCGCCCACGCGGGGCACCTCGCCGCGATGGAGGCACCCGCCGAGGTCGCTGCGGTGCTGCTGCAGTTCCTGGCCGGGTCGGCCGGGGTCAGACGTTCCGGAACCGGTTGATCTGGGCCTCGTGCTGGGCCCGCAGTGCCGGGTCGCGTACGCCGAGGCCCTCCCGCGGTGAGAGGCACAGGACCCCGACCTTGCCCTGGTGGGCGTTGCGGTGGACCTCGTACGCCGCTTGGCCGGTATCGACCAGCGCGAAAGTCCTGGACAGCGTGGGGTGGACCTTGCCGCGCGCAATGAGCCGGTTGGCTTCCCATGCCTCCCGGTAGTTCGCGAAGTGCGACCCGATGATGCGCTTGAGGTTCATCCACAGGTAGCGGTTGTCGTACTCGTGCAGGAAGCCGCTGGTGGAGGCACAGGTGACGATCGTGCCGCCCTTGCGGGCCACGTACACCGATGCGCCGAACGTCTCCCGGCCGGGGTGCTCGAAGACGATGTCCACGTCGTCGCCCCCGGACAGCGCACGGATCTTCTTGCCCAGGCGCTGCCACTCCTTGGGGTCCTGGGTGTGCTCGTCCTTCCAGAACCGATAGTCCTCGGCCCGCCGGTCGATGATGAGCTCGGCGCCCAGGGAACGGGCGATGTCCGCCTTCTCCTGGCTGGAGACGACGCACACCGGGGTGGCGCCGCCGTTCAACGCCAGCTGGGTGGCGTAGGACCCCAGGCCACCGGAGGCCCCCCAGATCAGCACGAGGTCGCCCTGCTTCATCCCGGCCCCGTTGCGCGACACCAGCTGGCGGTACGCGGTGGAGTTCACCAGCCCCGGCACAGCCGCCTCCTCCCACGTCAGGTGGGCGGCCTTGGGCAGCAGCTGGTTGGCCTTCACGAGCGCAAGCTGGGCCAGCCCGCCGAAGTTGGTCTCGAAGCCCCAGATGCGCTGCTCGGGGTCGAGCATCGTGTCGTTGTGGCCCAGCGGGCTCTCCAGCTCGACGGACAGGCAGTGCGCCACGACCTCGTCCCCGGGGTGCCAGGTGTGCACCCCCGGACCGGTGCGCAGCACGACGCCGGACAGGTCCGAGCCGATGACGTGGTACGGCAGGTCGTGGCGTTTGGTGAGCGGGTTGAGCCGGCCGTACCTCTCGAGGAAGGTGAACGTGGACGTCGGCTCGAAGATGGCGCTCCACACCGTGTTGTAGTTCACCGAGCTGGCCATCACGGCGATGAGCGCCTCGCCTGGCCCGAGCTCGGGCACGGGCACCTGTTCGATGTGCAGGGACTCGCGCGGGTCCTTGTCGCTGCTGGGGCGCCCCTGGAACATCGCCTCCTCGTCCTTGTGCACCGTGACCGCCAGGTACGAGTCCGGGATCGTGAGCGCGGCGAAGTCTTCCGTGGTGCTGTCACCGGCCAGGATCGCCTCGAGGATGTCCTGCACGTGGGCCTCCGGGTAGTCGTCTCGCGAGAGGGATCAGTCGTTCGCGGGCTCGACGAGCTCCACCAGGACGCCACCGCAGTCCTTGGGGTGCACGAAGTTGATGCGCGAGCCCGCCGTGCCGCGGCGGGGCTCGTCGTACAGCAGTCGCAGCCCGGCCGCGCGCAGCCGGTCGCTGGCCGCGTCGATGTCACTGACCCGGAACGCGAGCTGCTGGATGCCCTCCCCGCTGCGGGTCAGGAACTTCCCGATGGCGCTGTCATCGCGCAGGGGGGCCAGCAGCTGGATCTGCGCGTCGGAGTCGGCCACCGCCAGCATCGCCTCGCGCACCCCCTGTTCCTCGTTCGACTCCTCGTGGACGCTCACCAGGCCGAACGTACGGGCGTAGAAGTCGATCGCGGCGTCCAGGTCGCGTACGGCCAGGCCGACATGGTCGATCGCGGTCACGACAGGGCCGAGGACCTCGGCCGGAGTTGGGGTGCTCACGCAGGTATCGTGGCAACACAGGTGCACGACTCGCGCAGGAGGGGTCTCCCATGACCGGATCAACCGTCATAGTCGCTGGTGCTCGTACTCCCATGGGTCGCCTGCTCGGCTCGTTGCAGGAGCTGTCCGGATCCGACCTCGGGGCCGTCGCGATCAAGGGTGCCCTGGCCCGGGCCGGTGTGGCTCCGGAGCAGGTCGACTACGTGATCATGGGGCAGGTGCTCCTCGGCGGCGCCGGGCAGTGCCCGGCCCGCCAGGCCGCCGTGAAGGCCGGCATCCCGATGACCACGCCGTCGCTGACGGTGGACAAGGTCTGCCTGTCCGGGCTCGACGCCATCGCACTGGCCGACCAGCTCATCCGTGCCGGTGAGTTCGAGATCGTCGTCGCGGGCGGCCAGGAGTCGATGACCCAGGCGCCGCAGCTGCTGCGCACCAGCCGCACCGGAGTGAAGTACGGCGACGCGACGCTTGTGGACTCGATGAACCGGGACGCACTGCACGACTCGTTCGACCTCATCTCGATGGGCGAGCTCACCGAGAAGGCGAACGCCAAGCACGCGCTGACCCGCGAGGAGCAGGACGCGTTCTCCGCCCGGTCGCACCAGCTGGCGGCGGCTGCGCAGAAGAACGGCGTGTTCGACGAGGAGATCGTCCCGGTCGAGATCGCGCAGCGAAAGGGCGACCCGGTCGTCGTCAAGGAGGACGAGGGCATCCGCCCCGACACCACCACGGAGTCCCTCGGTCGGTTGCGCCCTGCATTCACCAAGGACGGCACGATAACCGCGGGCTCGTCCTCACAGATCTCCGACGGTGCCTGCGCCGTCGTCGTGATGAGCAAGGCCAAGGCCGAAGAGCTCGGGCTGTCGTGGCTCGCTGAGATCGGCGCGCACGGGGTCGTGGCCGGTCCCGACAACACGTTGCAGAGCCAGCCGGCCCGCGCGATCGCGAAGGCCTGCGCGCGCGAGGGGATAGATCCGACGTCGCTGGACCTGGTGGAGCTCAACGAGGCCTTCGCGGCCGTGGGGATCGTGTCCGCCCGGGAGCTGGGGATCACGCAGGACAAGGTCAACGTCAACGGCGGCGCGATCGCGCTGGGGCACCCGGTCGGGATGAGCGGGGCGCGGATCACGCTGCACCTCGCGCTCGAGCTCAAGCGGCGCGGCGGCGGCGTCGGGGCGGCGGCCCTGTGCGGCGGGGGTGGGCAGGGTGACGCGCTCATCCTGCACGTGCCGGCCTGAGCCGTCACGCGCCACGTGACCGGCCCGGTCGACGTCGCAGCGCTCGTCGCCGAGGCGTACGACGGTTCCCCGCGTGCGGTGGCGCGCCTCCTCTCTCTCGTGGAGGACCAGGCACCGCAGCTGCCGCAGGTGATGGGCGCCCTGACCCCCCGCGCCGGGCGCGCGCACGTCGTGGGGCTGACCGGGGCCCCCGGTGTGGGCAAGTCCACCGTGACCTCCGC
>JBDTDW010000093.1:0-3922 GCA_039922855.1 Candidatus Nanopelagicales bacterium
CTCGTGGGTCTCGCGCTCGTGCCAGGCCGCGCCGCGAAAGACCCCGACCGCCGAGGCGAGCGCCGGTTCCTCCCGTGGCACCTGGGTGCGCAGCAGCACGTGCTCGCCCGCGTCGCTGGTGCTGACGTGCGCGATCACGGCGAAGCCGGCAGCCAGCTCGTCGTAAGCAGACAGGAAATCGAAGAATGCTGCCCCGGCCGCTCGCAGCGCACCCAAGGCGGGCACCCAGGCCGGCGCGGTGACCTCGATCGTCGTCGGCCCGAAGCCGGCCTCCACCCCGAGCACCTGGTCACCGAGGCCTTGACGTACCGCCTCGACCAGCTCGCTCACGGTGTCGGCCCGGCCAGCAGGGGGCGGGTCAGCACCCGCGCCTCGTTGCGGGGATCGCGACCCCCGCCGGTCCCCTCCTGCGCCGCGATCCGGGACTGCAGCACCAAGATCCCCTGCAGCAGCGCCTCGGGACGAGGCGGGCAGCCTGGCACGTAGACGTCGACGGGGATGATCTGGTCGACCCCCTTGGTCACGCAGTAGGAGTCCCAGTACGGACCACCTGAGCTGGCGCAGGCACCGAAGGAGATCACATACTTCGGCGCCGGCAGCCGGTCGTAGAGCCCCTTCAGGGCGGGTGCCATCTTGTCGGTGCAGGTGCCGGAAACCACCATGAGGTCGGCCTGGCGCGGTCCGGGGGCGTACGGCAGGGCCCCCAGCCCCATGGACTCCTGGCGGCCCATCGCGGCGCTGATGAACTCCAGGGAGCAGCAGGCCAGCCCGAAGTCGAACACCCAGATGCTGTATCGCCGACCCCAGTTGAGCACCAGACGAAGCGGTGTCGGGGCGGCGGCGGCCCCGACGGTGGGGGTCGGCAGTGCGACGACCGAGGACCCTGCCGGTGTGGACTCGTGGTGGCCGGTCACGTCGACCTCTCGCTGGGTGCCCTGGGTTGCCCAGGCTGCCGGGCTGCTCCGACGCCTGCCGCTCGTACTCGTTGCGAGCCTAGCCAGCGATCGGCGCCGGAGCAGTAACGACCGACACGGCCGCCGGGGGGACTCCGGTGAGCGCTGCGCCGATCCGGCGAGGGAGAATGGAGGGGCTGAGCGGTGGGCCGTACTACTCCTTCCCTCGGTGAACGAGGGGGCGGTCGTCGACCGTCCCAGCCACGACCCGGCCGGTGGCCGGTCAAGGTCTGCGAGGCAGCACGTGAGCAAGCAAGTGGTCCAGCTCGACCGCGTCATCATCCGGTTCGCCGGCGACTCCGGTGACGGCATGCAGCTGACGGGGGATCGATTCACCAGCTCGACGGCGATGTTCGGCAACGACCTGTCGACGCTGCCGGACTTCCCGGCCGAGATCCGGGCCCCAGCGGGGACGCTGCCCGGGGTCTCCGCGTTCCAGCTGCACTTCGCCGACCACGACATCATGACCCCCGGCGACGCCCCGAACGTGCTGGTAGCGATGAACCCTGCCGCGCTGAAGGTCAACCTGAAGGACTTGCCGCGTGGTGCCGACGTCATCGTTAACACCGACGAGTTCACGCCGCGGGCACTGACCAAGGCGGGGTTCGCGAGCAACCCGATCGAGGACGGCACCCTCGAGTCGTACGCCGTCCACGCGATCCCGCTGACGTCCATGACGGTCGAGGCGCTCAAACGCTTCGACATGGGCAAGAAGGACGCGGAGCGGGCCAAGAACATGTTCGCCCTCGGGCTCTTGTCATGGCTGTACCACCGCCCGACCGAGGGCACCGTGACGTACCTGAAGTCCAAGTTCGCCAAGAGTCCCACGATCCTGGCTGCCAACCTCGCCGCGTTCGAGGCCGGCTGGTCGTTCGGGGAGACGACCGAGGACTTCGCCGTCCAGTACGAGGTCAAGCCGGCGCACATGCTGCCAGGGAAGTACCGCAACATCAGCGGCAACCTGGCCCTGTCGTACGGGCTGGTCGCGGCAGGGCAGCTGACCGGGCTGCCGGTGTTCCTGGGCTCGTACCCGATCACCCCGGCCAGCGACATCCTGCACGAGCTGAGCAAGCACAAGAAGTTCGGAGTGACCACGTTCCAGGCCGAGGACGAGATCGCCGGGGTCGGGGCCGCGCTCGGGGCCGCGTACGGCGGTGCCCTGGGCGTGACCACGACCTCAGGTCCTGGGATCGCACTGAAGTCCGAGACGATCGGGCTCGCCGTGGCACTGGAGCTGCCGCTGGTGGTGATCGACGTGCAGCGCGGCGGCCCTTCGACCGGGCTGCCGACCAAGACCGAGCAGTCCGACCTGCTGCAGGTGATGTTCGGACGCAACGGGGAGGCGCCGGTGCCGATCGTGGCGCCGCGCTCGCCGTCGGACTGCTTCCACGCCGCACTGGAGGCTGCCCGGATCGCCACGACGTATCGGACGCCGGTGATCCTGCTCTCCGACGGCTACCTCGCCAACGGCTCCGAGCCGTGGCACCTGCCGGAGGTCGAGGACCTGCCCGATCTCACGGTGAGCTTCGCGACCGAACCGAACCGGACGATGCCGGACGGGAGCCGGGAGTTCTGGCCGTACCTGCGCGACCCGGGGACGCTGGCGCGCCCGTGGGCCGTGCCGGGCACGCCGGGGCTCGAGCACCGCATCGGTGGGCTGGAGAAGGCCGACGGGACCGGTGAGATCTCGTACGACCCGACCAACCACGACCACATGGTCCGGTTGCGGCAGGCCAAGATCGACGGCATCACCGTGCCCGACGTGGAGGTCGAGGACCCCGACGACTCGGCACGAGTGCTCGTGCTGGGCTGGGGGTCGACCTACGGCCCGATCGGTGCGGCGTGCCGTCGGGTCCGCGCCGCCGGTGGATCGGTCGCGCAGGCCCACCTGCGGCACCTGAACCCGTTCCCCGCCAACCTGGAAGCCGTGCTGCGTTCGTACGAACGCGTCCTGATACCCGAGATGAACCTGGGCCAGCTCGCACTGCTCGTGCGCGGCCGCTACCTCATCGACGCGGTGGGCTACAACCAGGTCCGCGGGCTGCCGTTCAAGGCCGAAGAGCTCGCCGGCGTCATCAAGGATGTGATCAGCAATGTCTGAGACCCGCTCCGAGACCGCGGGACTGACCGGGCTGCCGGCGTTGTCGCTGGTGCCCACGACCGACGCCAAGCAGTCGGCGAAGGAGTTCAAGACCGACCAGGAGGTGCGCTGGTGCCCCGGGTGCGGTGACTACGCCATTCTCGCTGCGGTGCAGTCGTTCCTGCCCGAGCTGGGCCTGCGCCGGGAGAACATCGTGTTCGTGTCCGGCATCGGCTGCTCGAGCCGATTCCCTTACTACATGAACACGTACGGCGTTCACTCCATCCACGGCCGCGCCCCGGCCATCGCGACCGGCCTGTCGGTCTCCCGCCCCGACCTGTCGGTGTGGGTCGTGACCGGGGACGGGGACTCGCTCTCGATCGGCGGCAACCACCTCATCCATGCGTTGCGGCGCAATGTGAATCTGAAGATCCTGCTGTTCAACAACCGGATCTACGGGCTCACCAAGGGTCAGTACTCCCCGACGTCGGAGGTCGGGAAGATCACCAAGTCCACGCCGATGGGATCGCTGGACAACCCGTTCAACCCGGTGTCACTCGCGCTCGGAGCGGAGGCGACATTCGTCGCTCGTACCATCGACTCCGACCGCAAGCACCTCACCGAAACGCTACGGGCGGCGGTCCACCACCAGGGGACGTCGCTGATCGAGATCTACCAGAACTGCAACATCTTCAACGACGGTGCGTTCGACCCGCTGAAGGACTCCGCGACCCGCGACGACGTCACGATCCGGCTGGTCCACGGGCAGCCGATCCGCTTCGGTGTCGACGGCTCACGCGGGGTCGTACGAGCCGACGACGGCTCGCTGCGGGTCGTCGACGTGGCGCAGGCCGGCGAGGACCGGCTCATCGTGCACGACGCGCACGCC
>JBDTDW010000094.1:0-4175 GCA_039922855.1 Candidatus Nanopelagicales bacterium
GCGAAGAAGACGCCGAGGGTGAGGAAGAGCCCGATACCGAGCAGCACCCAGCCGACCGTGAAGGAGTGGTCCGTGCCGCGGGAAGCGGGCTGGGGTGCGACGGTGGTGGTCGGGGCGTCGTCGGCGCGTGCGGCCGTGGCGGCAGAGGTCATGGACCAATGCTGGCTCATGGGGGTGCCGGTTAAGACCGTTTCCGGGTGACGTCGCACACGGCGGCCGTGAGTCCGGCGTGATCTCCAGCACAGCGTCTGGCCAGGGCTGCCGGTCAGGGCTGCCGGGTCAGGGCTGCCGGTCAGGGCTGCTGGGTCAGGGCTTTCCCGGGTCGCCCGCTCAGGCCCAGGAAGCGCACGACGTCCTGGGCGTCCAGGCGCAGCGCTTCGGCGTCGGCCGAGCCGATCTCGGCGAACGGGGCGAGCACGACCTCACCACGAGTCAGTGTCCACGTGCCGACAGCTCGCGAGCCCACCAGGGCGAAGGGGCGGAACAGACCATTCACGGTCACGATGCCCTGATGGGATCCGAGGTAGGGCTCCCGGGACACCCAGCCCAGCAGCAGCGGGTCGAAGGCTCCCAACAGCCGCGGCGGACAGGCGCGGTTCGGATCCGGTTCGACGGTGAGAGCGGCCAATCCGTCGGGGCGATCGACCAGCTCGTGTGCGATCGAGGTGAAGGCACGGCGGGAGTCGCCCAGTGTGACCCCGGCCCACTTGGCCAGGTCCCGGTCGCTGGCCGGTCCGTGACCGACCAGGTACCGATGGGCGAGGCGGGCCAGCGCTTGCTCGCGCTCCAGCTCTGGTGGGGGTACGCCCAGCCAGTCGCGGGCCAGGACGAACGCCTGCTCACCGTCGACCATGGGGCCACGTACCAGGAGCCCACGCAGGCTGGCGAGCACCAGGATGTGCACCAGGGCCTGTCCCTGGACGGGGACCCCTGCCGACAGCAATGCCCCGCGGAGCTGGCGCCGGGTCGAAGGTCCGTCCGAGGCGACCCTGGCCACGACGAGGACGCCACGGTCAGCCTGGTCGGGGGAGACCCCCTCCTGCGCCAGTCGCCGGGTATTGGCGGTTGCCAGCTGCGGGGTCGTCAGGGCGTGCAGCCACCAGTAGTCGGCACTGGCGACCAGGTGCAGCGTGCCCCGGTTGAGCCAGGTGATCAGCAGGGTGCGGTCCTCGGTCAACGCCCGGTCGACCTCGCCTGCTGTGAGGCCGTGGGTACGAGCCCGGATCGCCAGCCGTGCACCCCGTGGGTCCTGGCCCTGCACCGCGAGCAGGTGTTCGGTCACCGCGAGCGCACTTGCTGCCGGAGGCGCGGACAACAGCTGCGAGCAGAGCCGAGCGGCAGCCACCGGATCCACCGAGGGCCCGGACGGCACCCGGTCACGTGTCCTTGACATCTCGTGATCGTCCCAGAGCCGGTCAGCCCAGCAGCGCGACCACCACGAGGACAGTGGCCGTGGCGAGCTCGACGGTCGCCCCCAGGACGTCGCCGGTGATCCCGCCGAACGCGCGTACGCACCGGCGCAGGACCGCGCCGGCGAATGCGACGCCCGCGAGGACGGACAAGGACAGCACGACACAGACCCGGACGTTCGTCTCGCTGTCGAGGGTTCCGATGGCGTACGCGCCCGCCATGACCGCGAGTGTGAGCCCGGCCGCCGCACCGATCGGCACGGTCCGCGCGACCGTCGCGGCGAGCCCGTCCGTTCGGGCAGCGGGCACGCCGGAGGTGCAGGCCCAGACGACAGCGAGGCGCCCGGTGACGACGGCTGTGATCAGTGCGACGGTGCCGTAGCCCACGTCCACGCAGGACAGCAGCGCCGCCACCTGCACGAGCAGCACGAGCACGACAGTCACGACGCCGAACGGGCCGATGTCGGACTGCCGCATCACCGCCAGGCGTCGCCTCGTCGTGTCGGTGGCCTCACCTGATGCCTTGACCCCCAAGGCGTCAGCGGTGTCGGCGAGGCCGTCCAGGTGCAGGGCGCGGGTCAGCCACGCCAGCAGCGCGACGGCCAGCACGGAGGCGAGCACCTTCGTCATGAGGTCGCGGGTGTCGGACAAGGTGCCGTACTCGGAGTCGGCGTTCAGAGGATTGGGGTGCGTCCCGATCCAGCGCACGAGAAACAACGTGCCGGCGGCGATGGCACCGAGAAGCAGCCCCACCGCCGGAGCGAGCAGCATCGCGACCCCGGCGACCCGGGTGTCCAGCCGACGTGGTGGTGGTACGCGCAGCACGGTGAAGGTGCCCAGCGTCAGGCGCACGGGGTCGGGCAGCAGACCGGGCCGCATCGGCAGCGGGTCTTAGTCGGCGACCGGGCCGGCACCGGCCGGGGATCCGGGTCCGTCGGCACGGTCGTCGACCCCGGCCTCGGTGAATGTGGCCATCTCGCGTAGCACGGCCCCGGACGCGGCGAGCATCGGCAGGGCCAGCAGGGCACCGGTTCCCTCTCCGAGCCGCAGCCCGAAGTCGATGATCGGTTCGAGGTCCAGTCGTTGCAGTGCGGCGTGCTGGGCCGGCTCGGTGGACCGATGTCCTGCCAGCCACCAGTCCGTGGCGCGGAACGCGATCCGGTGCGCGACGAGGGCTGCGGCGCAGGACATCACGCCGTCCAGCAGGACCGGGGTCCGGCGGGCGGCGGCCGTGACCAGGAACCCGGTCATCGCCGCGAGGTCGGCGCCGCCGACGGCGCCGAGCAGGGCGATCGGGTCGCCCCTGAGCGGCCGCCCGCGTCGCATCGCGTCGCGGACGGCGGCAGTCTTGCGCATCCAGGTCGCGTCGTCGATGCCCGTGCCCCTGCCCACGACGTCGGCGGGCTCGACCCCGGCGAGCAGCCCGGTGATCACCGCGGCTGGGGTCGTGTTGCCGATGCCCATGTCGCCGGGTATCAGCAGGTCGGCGCCGGAGTCCACCTCCTCGTCGGCGATGCGCACCCCGGCCGCGAACGCCGCCTGGGCCTGTTCGGGGGTGAGCGCGTCCTCCCGGTCGATGGAGCCGGTGGAACGCCGGATCTTGTCTCGTACGACCAGCGGTGGAACGCTCACGCCGAGGTCGGCGTAGTCGACGTCGACGGACATGTCCACGACTCGGACTAACGCCCCGACCTGCCGGGCGAGCACGTTGACCGCGGCCCCGCCGGCGAGGAAGTTCAACACCATCTGCGCGGTGACCTCCGGCGGGTATGCCGAGGTGCGGGACGTCCGCGCCACACCGTGGTCGCCGGCGAAGACGACCACGCGCACCCGCTCCAGGGGGCGCGGTGGACAGGTGTCCTGGACGCCGCACAGCCATACCGACAGGTCCTCGAGGCGGCCCAGGGCGCCGGTGGGCTTGGTCAGCGTCAGCTGCCGCAGCTCAGCGTCCGCACGGGCTCGCGGCGAGGTCAGCGTGACGAGCTCTGCCAAGGCTGCCAGGTCCACAGCATCGGTCACGTCGTCTCCTCGAGCCGAAGGGGTTGCCGGCGCCGGGATGCGACGGTGCAGCCAAGTGCGCGCCAGCCGGTCAGCAGCACGCCGAGGACCACGCACGCGACGAGGATGAAGGCGACAGCTGTGCCTTGCCCCGAGATGACGCGCAGGATCATCCCGACCGCCACAGTGATGGCGGCGACCGGAAGTCCGGTCCGGAGCACCGACAGGGGCCGGTGCCAGGCCCGCCTCACGCCCCATCCGACCAGCAGCCCGGCAAGGAACGGCCAGGCCGTTGACGCGATGCCCGCGACCGCTGTCATCTCGTCATGGCTGCGTCGCCCGGCCAGCACGAACGCCAGCACGCTGCAGATGTCGGCTGCGACGGCAATCGTGATCGCCTTTGAGTTGACTCGTTGTTCGTTCGGTGTCGGCGGCACGTGGCAAGACGGTACGGGACCACCGGTCCGGGACCGGCGCCCGGTCGGAGCCGGCGTCGTGGCGGTGGCGTTCACAGGGGGACGCAGCGTCCGGCCACGACGAGGCAGACCTCGTCGCACACCGTGGCGACCCGGGTGTTCAGCGACCCGAGCAGGTCGCGGTACAGCCGCCCGGAGGCGTGCTCGGGCACGACGCCGGCTCCGACCGGGCGCCGGTCCTGGACCGGTGGTCCCGTACCGTCTTGCCACGTGCCGCCGACACCGAACGAACAACGAGTCAACTCGAAGGCGATCACGATTGCCGCCTCAGCCGACATCTGCAGCGTGCTGG
>JBDTDW010000095.1:0-8466 GCA_039922855.1 Candidatus Nanopelagicales bacterium
CCCAGGTCGACGTCGCGGCGCTCGATTCCGACGTCCACGGCCCGAGCCTGCGCCACCAGCGCCGCCACCACCCGGTCGGCCAAGAAGTCCTCCGGCCCCAGCACGAGCACGACGCTCTCGCCGAGAACGGACTGCTCCGGTGAGGTGGACCCAGCGGGGGCGCGGCGAGCCTGCGGCATCCGGCCATGCTGTCACGGACCTGCCACAGTCGATCGGGTACGCCAGGGCCGGCTCAGTCCTTGCCGCGGGCCAGCAGCACCGGGCGGCCCCGGTCGTCGCGGACCACCGCCAGATCCCCGGAGGTGTCGGTTCGCCCGATCGTGGCCCCGGCTGCCGCATACTGCTGCAGGGTCGCTGAGTTGGGATGGCCGTAGTCGTTGTCAACACCGACACTGACGAGAGCAATCGCCGGCCTCGTGATCCCGGCATACGACGGATCCTGCTTGCGACTTCCGTGATGGGGGACCTTCACGACATCAACGTGTCCGGGAGATGCGTTGCGCAGCAGCAGCTCCTGCGCTTCCGGCTCGACATCACCACCGAGCAGGAACGTGAGACCACCGGCTCGTACCAGCAGCACCAGACTGGCGTTGTTGGGATCGGAGTCGGTCCCGTGCAGGATGCGGTCCGGCCACAGCACCTGCCAGGTGACGGATCCGACGACCCACTGCTCCCCGGCCGTGGCGACCGCCGTCGCCACCCCGGCACCTGTCGTCCAGCGTCGTACCCTCTCGGCCTGGTCTTGCGGTTCGGCCAGCGGGCTCTCGATGATCTGCCCGACGCGCCGGCCCCGCAGGACGCCGGGCAGCCCTTCGACGTGGTCGGCGTGATCATGGCTCAGGACGACCACGGGCACCGACCGGATCCCCAGGCGGGCCAGGCACCGGTCCATGAGCCGGGGATCCGGACCGGCGTCAACGACGACCGCGGCACCACCGCCGGCGTTGAGCACGATCCCATCCCCCTGCCCGACGTCGCAGGCCACCGCGATCCATCCCGGGGGTGGCCACGCCGCGGCCGGCAGCGGCAGCCCGGCGATCGGCGCGAAGACCACGAGCCCGACGGCGCCCAGCGCGACGGCGACCGGTCTGCGGCGTCGGGTACGTCGCCCCAGCCACCACGCCGCCCCGGCCAGGGCGAGTACGAGTGCCAGCAGCAGAGCCCCGGACAGTCCCTGCGGCCACGGCGCCACGGAGCCCGGCACGTCCTGGACGTGTCGGGCGATCCCGGCGATCCAGGCGGCCGGCAGTGCCGCCAGCGCCGCCAGCCACTGTGCGGGCAACGGGGCGACCAGCCCCACCAGCGCGGCCACCAGTCCGATGACCCCCGCGGGCGCCACCGCCGGCGCGGCCAGCAGGTTCGCGGGAATCGACAGCAGAGGCACACCGCCTCCGATGCCTGCCACGAGCGGCGCTGTGGCAAGGGACGCGGCCGCGGCAGCGGCCCAGGCCGCCAGCACCGTACGCAGCAGGCGGACCCGGGCGGGTCGGGTCCATCGTCGCCCGAGGGTCACCAGCCCGGCCGTCGCCACGACGGACAGGGCGAAGCCCAGGCTCAGGCACAGGAAGGGGTCCACCAGCAGCAGCGCGGTAACCGCGAGCGCGAGGGTGGGCAGACCCCGGCTGCGGAACCCGCCGACGAGGGCGACCAGCCCGATCCCGGCCATGACGGCGGCTCGGACCACGGACGGATCAGGCCGCACCAGCACCACGTACGCCGGCAGGACGATGGCCCCGACGACGAGCAGACCGCGTCGGCGCAGCCCGCACCTGCGCGCCACCCACCAGAACATCGCGAGGGTGATGGCGACGTTTCCGCCCGAGACCGCGGTCAGGTGAGAGAGGCCTGCATCGCGCATCGCCTGGGCAAGTTCGTCGGAAACCCCGGCGGTGTCGCCGAGCACCAGTCCGGGGAGCAGTGCGCCGCCGTCACCGGAGGTGGCAGAGGCGCTGTGCCGCATCGACATTCGAACACTGAGCGCCGCCTGTTGGATTGGGGGCGCGGTTTCGACGACCGAAACCTCGTCGGCCACCAGGAACGCGGCGCTGCGGTTGGGGGCATCGCCGGGCATGAGGCGGCCGGACACGTGCAGGACGGTGCCGGGTGGCAGGTCCGAGCGGACACTGCTCCACGACAGGCGTATCGGCAATGCGCTGCTGCGGGTATGTCCACCGCGGCGCCAGGAGTCCAGTACGGCGCCCGCCACGACCTTGTCCTGCCCGCGTGCCGATCCGTGGACCCGGCCGCTGCGGGAGGTGGGGTCACCGATCAGCGTGACGGTCGCGGTGACGTACGCACCGTCGGTGGCGGCCGCCGGCACCTCACCGGTCACCAGCGGCGCGACCCGCAGTGCGCCGACGGCGGTGGCGCAGACCCCGACCAGGAGCACTGGGACGACCGTGGCCCGCGTCGGGGCGAACACCGCCGCGACGAATCCTGCCAGGGCACCGATCACGGCGCAGCCCACGGCGACCGCGCTCACCGCTCCGGTGGCCGCGACGAGCACGCCGGTCCCGGCACCGATCCAGGCCGCGACGGCCGTGGCCACCACCACGGCGCTCCCAGGATCTGGCGATCGGTGTCGGGGCCGACTCGTCATGGCAGTCCGTCCACCTGGACCAGCGGCGCCAACCGGGCGTAGGTGCGCGCGCCGATGCCGTCGACCTCACGAAGCTGGTCGACCGAGGCGAACCGCCCGTGCGCCTTGCGCCAGTCCAGGATGCGTTGCGCTGTCACAGGTCCCACCCCGGGCAACATGTCCAAGGCCGCGAGGTCTGCCGCGTTCAGGTCGATCCGGGCAGCAGGTCCGCCACCGGGCGGGACACTCGTCGCGCCGGACGGGGGCGGACCTGCTGCCGTCGCCCCCACCACGATCTGTTCCCCGTCCACGACGCGGCGGGCCAGGTTCAAGATGCCCGCGGACGCACCCGGGCGCACCCCGCCGGCGGCCGCGAGGGCGTCGACCACACGCGCGCCACTGGGCAGGCGTACGACTCCTGGCCGGCGGACCGTGCCCATGACCTGCACCACAAGCTCGGCGGGTCCGGGCGCGGACGGTCCGGCCGACGTGCTCGGCAGGACCACTCCTGGCGTCACAACGGAACCTGTGACATCACCACCCTGCGCACGCCACGTGAGCCAACCGGCGACGAGCACGGCAGCCAGTGCCAGGACCAGCACGGCTCGGCCCACCCCGACCGGGCGCGCCGCGACGTCCACTGCGGCGTCCGGTGAGAGGTCCGAGGGCGGCACGGCCGGCTCGAGACCTGACTCGGCACGGGCAGGTGCGGGATCGTCGAGCCCGGCAATCGCGCGCAGCCGTGCGGTGAGGACGGCCGGGTCCGTGAGGGGTGCGCGCTCGGGCCATCGAAACACCTCGGCACGCTAGGACGCCGCGGAGGTGACTGGCGGTAGGCGCCGTCGTGCGCTGGGGACGCGTGCGCGAGGAACGTTTCCGTGTGCGTTACCGAACAGCTGTGGGGTAGCTGATCAGCCTTTCGGAATTCCCTGGCGACCGCGCACCGAACGCAGGATGCGCCGAAGGTTGGCCGAGTGTCGTACACAGATGATCAGCGCCAGAGCCGCCGCGAAACCCACGTCGATGTTGTCGTGGCCCAACAGGATCGCGACCGGAACGAGCGCGACCGCACTGCAGACAGATGCAAGTCCGACGTTGCGAGTCACCGCGACGACCAGACCGAACACCGCGAGCTCCGGCAGTGCCCAGACCGGACGCACCGCGAGCACGGCCCCCATCGCCGTCGCGACTCCCTTGCCACCGCGGCCGCGCAGCCAGGGCGAGCTGATGTGCCCGATGACCGCGAGCAGCCCCGCCACCCGAGCCGGCCCGCCGCCGGCGACGTACTCGACGAGCACGACCGGCAGAAATCCCTTGAGCACGTCAAGGAGCCCGACCAGCACCCCGACGCGCCATCCCATGAGTCGGCCGGCATTCGTCGCTCCCGGGTTGCCGGAGCCGCCCCTGAGGTCCGTGCCGCGGACGTGGGCGATGATCGCAGCCGGATTGACCGAGCCGACCAGGTAGCCGAACAAGGCGGACGCCGCGTAGACCCAGATGAACAGGCCCACGTCCGGGATCAGCGTGCGCAGCTGCTGGAGCCAGGGCGTCATCTGGGGGCGACGACCACCGCGACCATGCCGGGGCCCACGTGCGCGCCGACGACGGCACCTACCTCGGACACGACGATGTTTGCATCGGGCAACCGCACCGCCAGCCGCTGGGCCAGCGCCTCGGCCCGGTCGGCGGCGTCGAGGTGATGGACGGCAAGGTCCACGACGCGGCCCTCCGCACGCGCCAGGGCGAGCTCCTCGAGGCGGGCGAGGGCCCGCGCCGCGGTGCGCACCTTCTCCAGCGGGCACACCTTGCCATGTGCCACCGTGAGGATCGGCTTCACTGCCAGCGCCTGCCCCAGCAGGGCCTGCGCGGCACCGATCCGTCCACCCCGGCGCAGGAAGTCCAGCGTGTCGACGTAGAACAGTGCCGACGAGGCCGCCGCCCTGTCCTGCGCGGTACGGGCCACCTCCGCCAGGTCTTCTCCCCTTGCAGCCGCGGCAGCCGCGGAGAGCACCGCGAACCCCAAGGCCATCGCGACGGTCTCGCTGTCGACGACCGCGACCGGGACCGGTGCGGACCGGGCCGCGATCACGGCCGACTCGTACGTCCCCGACATCAGCGCGGACAGATGTATCGACACGATTGCCGTTGCCCCGGCCTGGGCCAGCGATTCGTACGCGTCGACAAAGCACTCCGGCGTCGGCCGCGAGGTCGTGACCACCTGCCACTGCCGCAACGCGGCGGCGACCTGGGATGGTGCGACGTCGACGCCCTCGTCGTACGCCGTTCCGGCGATCACGACATGGACGGGGACGATCGTGAGCAGGTCATCGACGACCAGCGCGGGTGGCAGGTATGACGTCGAGTCGGTGACGATCCCGACGCGGTGACCGGACGTCTGTCTCACCCGGGCACGACGTTCACCAGGGACGGCGCCCGGACGACCATCGTGCGCACCGGGCGCCCGGCCAGTGCCGCGATGACGGCCGGTTCAGCCAGCGCCAGGATGGCCAGTGCGTCGTCGGCGACGTCCGGGGAGACGGTCAGGCGGGCCCGCACCTTGCCCGCGACTTGAACCACGCATGTGACGGACTCGCGCACCAGCAGGGCCGGGTTCACCGTGGGCCAGCCGGCCCGGAAGACGGTGGGCTCATGGCCCAGCCGCGCCCACATGTCCTCGGACGTGTACGGGGCCACCAGGGACAGCATCACGGCCACCGCCTCAGCCGCCTCTCGAACGGCAGGATCGGCTGCGCCACAGCCGGTATCGATCGCCTTGCGGGTGGCGTTGACCAGCTCCATGGTGCGGGCCACCGCGACGTTGAACCGGTACGACTCCACCGCTGCCCCGACGTCGTGCACCGCGTGAGCCGTCGTGCGGCGCAGGCCCAGGTCCCCGGTCGTGGCGTCCGCACCGACCGGTGCGGTGACGTCCCCCGCCAGCCTCCAGGCCCGCGCCAGGAACTTCTTCGCTCCCGTGGGAGACACGTCCGCCCAGTCGATGTCGACCTCGGGCGGGCCGGCGAAGACCATCGTGAGCCGTACCGCGTCCACGCCGTGCACAGCGAGCTCGTCGGAGAGGCGTACGAGGTTGCCACGTGACTTGCTCATCGAGGCCCCGTCCATCTGCACCATGCCCTGGTTCAGCAGGCGGGAGAACGGCTCCTCGAAGTCGACCATGCCGAGGTCATGCAGAACCTTGGTGAAGAACCGGGCATAGAGCAGATGGAGGATGGCGTGCGTGACACCGCCGACGTACTGGTCCACCGGCAGCCATCGCCTGACCTCCTCCTGGTCGAACGGGCTCTCGGTCCGGTGAGGGTCGAGGAAACGCAAGTAGTACCAGGATGAATCGACGAACGTATCCATCGTGTCGGTGTCCCGTTGGGCCGGCATGCCGCACGTAGGGCACGCGACGTTGACCCAGTCGGTGGCTGCACCCAGCGGTGAGGTCCCTTTCGGTACCAGGTCCAGGCCGGCAGCCGGCGGCAGTCGGACCGGCAGCTCATCGTCGGGCACGGGCACTTCGCCGCAGGACGGGCAGTGGATGATCGGTATCGGCGTGCCCCAGTACCGCTGCCGGGAGATCAGCCAGTCACGGAGCCGGTAGTTGACCGCCCCTGTCCCGAGCCCGCGCTCCTCGAGCCAGGCGATCATCGTGGTCTTCGCCTCGGCCACGCCCATACCGTCCAGGAAGTCGGAGTTCACCGCGACGCCGTCGCCGTGGTACGCCTGCCCTTCCCAGCCCTCTGGTGGCTGCACGGTGCGCACGATGGGAAGGTCGAACCTGTTGGCGAACTCGTAGTCACGCTGATCCTGTGCGGGCACCGCCATGATCGCTCCGGTGCCGTAGTCGGCCAAGACGTAGTCCGATGCGTAGACCGGGATCCGACTGCCGTTGACCGGGTTCACCGCATGGCGGTGCAGGAACACCCCGGTCTTCTCGCGGTCGGTCGAGAGCCGCTCGACCTCACTGGTGGCCTTGACCTGCTCGAGGTACGCAGCGAACTCGGCTTCTGCCGGCGAGCCAGATGCCAGCTCGGCGGCGAGGTCGGAGTCGGCTGCGACGACGAAGAACGTAGCTCCGAACAACGTGTCCGGCCGCGTGGTGTAGACGCTCACCGGCTCGTCGCGTCCGTCGATCGCGAAGCTGACCTCGGCGCCCGTGGACCGGCCGATCCAGTTCTTCTGCATCAGCAGCACCTTGTCCGGCCACTGTCCTTCCAGCTGCGACATGTCGTCGAGCAGCCGGTCGGCGTAGTCGGTGATGCGCAGGTACCACTGAGTCAGCTTCTTCTTGGTGACCAGCGTGTCACAGCGCTCGCAACGCCCGCCGACGACCTGTTCGTTGGCCAGCACCGTCTGGTCGTGCGGGCACCAGTTGACAGCCGACGCCTTGCGGTACGCCAAGCCGCGCTCGAACATGCGCAAGAACAGCCACTGGTTCCAGCGGTAGTACTCCGGGTCGCTGGTGACCAGTACCCGGTCCCAGTCGAATGAGCAGGCGTAGTGGCGCATCGACGCCTTCTGCTGCGCAATGTTGTCGTACGTCCACTGCACCGGGTCGACGCCGTTGCGGATCGCGGCGTTCTCGGCGGGGAGCCCGAAGGAGTCCCAGCCGATGGGGTGCATGACGTCGAAGCCTTGCTGCACCCAGTAGCGCGCCAGCACATCTCCGAGCGCGTACGCCTCCGCATGACCCATGTGCAGGTCGCCGGAGGGGTACGGGAACATGTCGAGGACGTAGCGCCGCGGGCGGTCCGAACCGCCGGAGCGGAACGGGGCGAGCCGGTCCCAGACCGGCAGCCAACGCTCCTGCACCGATGCGAAGTCGTAGCTGCCCGCGTCGACCTGCTCGGCGTCGTCGGCGCCCGCCACCGATGCCGTCACCTGGGAAGCGTATCTGACACGGCAGTGGGCATCAGGGGGCAACCATGCGTACTCCGTTGGGCCGATCGGGTGAGGCCTCATCACTGTCCGGTAACAAGTTGAAGATCCTTCTGGGCAAACTCACCGATCGACTTGCGGGGACGGTTCGGGCGCAGCACGCTCAGCACGCTCAGGTTCATAAGCGGGCGACCCTCGGTGATCCCGCACCATGCACGTCGAAGGAGTTCGATGCGTTCCTCTTCTTCCAAGGTCGCGGTGGGCCTCACCGCTGCGGCCCTCGGACTGGCACTTGTCGTGCCCGCGGCGCAGGCCACCCCTGCCAACGGGCACCGGACCCTCCTACTGCGAGGTTCCTCCCCCGGCTGGGCCGCTAGCGCGAAACCGGTCTCGAAGACTCCCGGATCCCAGCAGCTGTCCCTCACGGTGATACTGCAGGGTCGCGACCAGGCCGGCGCGGCAGCACTGGCTGCGGCGGTCTCGACCCCCGGTGGCGCGCAATACGGCCAGTACCTGTCCACCTCGCAGTACAACCAGCGCTTCGCCCCGACCGCCACCCAGCTCAACGCTGTCCGCAGCTGGCTGTCCGGCGCCGGGCTGACGGTCACCGAGGTGGCCTCGAACAACCGGCTGGTCAGCGTGACCGGCACGGTCGCCCAGGCCGAGGCTGCGTTCGGCACGACGCTGGCCAACTACCGGCAGGGTGGCAGCACAGTCCGGGCCGCACAGTCCGACATCTCGATCCCAGCAGACCTGGCCGGCATCGTCGGCGGTGTCAGCGGGCTGTCCACCCCGACGCGGATGAACAAGCCGGACAAGCTCGGTGTCGCACCTCCGCCCGACGCCTTCGTGAACGCGACCCCCTGCTCGACCTACTGGGCACAGAAGATCGCGACCACCACGCCCAAGGTGAACGGCCAGCACCAGCCCTACGCCCCCTGCGGGTACACGCCGTCACAGCTGCAGGGCGCATATGGCCTGTCCCAGGGCTACTCGATCGGCCT
>JBDTDW010000096.1:0-9081 GCA_039922855.1 Candidatus Nanopelagicales bacterium
GGTGGCCGCGGACCGCGAGGACCACGGTCACTGGCAGGAGCGATCATCGAACGCATGTTCGAACAGGTCGTACGCTACCCCCTACCCCCGACAGGGCGTCAATCCCTGTGGCGAACAGGTGTTCGGCAGAGGCTCTCTGGTGGCTCCGGTGGCTCCGGTGGCTCTCGCGCACCGGTTCTGGCGGGTCCGGGCTGGCATCAGTTGGGTCACGGCGCGGCCGGGCCGCGGGAAGATCGCCTAACCTTCGGCCATGAGCGACCCGTCCCCGGCCGGCCATCCCGACGTGAATGCCGACGGCACGCTCTGGACCGGCCCGGTCCCGGGCTCGGACCTGCCCTCTGGCGTCCAGCGTGTGGCGGTCGCACTTGCCCGGCTCGGCACCGCCGGTCAGATCCGCGAGCTGCCCGAGCGGGCTGCCACCGCGGCAAGCGCGGCCGCGGCCCTCGCGGTCGATGTCGCGGCGATCTGCAACTCCCTTGTCTTCGACGCCGACGGGTCACCGTTGCTGGTGCTGGCCTCCGGTGCCCATCGGGTCGACCTGACCAAGGTCGAGGAGATCGTCGGAGCCTCGACCGTGCGACGTGCCACCCCGGAGTTCGTCCGCTCCTCAACCGGGCAGCCCATCGGCGGGGTCGCCCCCGTGGGGCACCCGAACCCGCTGCGCACCCTCGTCGACGTCGACCTGTCGCGGTTCCCGGTCGTATGGGCCGCCGGCGGCCACCCGCACTTCGTGTTCCCCACCTCCTACCACGAGCTGCTGCGCATCACAGCCGGTGAGGCCGTCGAGGTCGGAGAAGGCTGACTCCCTCGAGCGGACGTGGGCACGGACCACCGGCACGACAGGAGCAGGATCGCCGACGTGAGCCGCAACCCACCCACAGCCTCGGCCTCCGGCGAGTTGACCCCGGTGGTCGTGGCACTGCATGTCTGGGGGACCACGAACATTTCGAAGTCGTTGCTGCGCATGGGGCGTGACCGCGGTCCTGTCCGCTCGCTGGCAGGGTGCTCGTTCGCCAAGCTGTTGGGGACCGGTTCGGGACACACGTTCACGATGCGCGACGCAGATCTGCACCACTGGGCGCTGCTCACTTGTTGGACCGACGACGACGGGCCTGCGCGGTTCGCGGCGTCGCCACCCTGTGCCGCCTGGTCGGCCATCGCATCAGAGGAGGCCAGGTTCCTGCTGCGACCACTCAGCTCCCGGGGCCGCTGGTCATCTCGCTCACCGTTCGGCGACCCCGCTCCGGCTCGCTGGGACGGCGCGGTCGCGTCGCTGACCAGGGCGCGGATCAAGCCTCACCAGTGGCTGCGCTTCTGGCGATCGGTCCCCGCGGTGGCGTACGACGCGAACCACGGTGACGGGCTGCTGCTGGGTCTCGGGATCGGGGAGGCACCGTTGGGACTGCAGGGAACTTTCACCGTGTGGCGCAACCGAAAAGTGCTGGGCGACTTCGCGTACCACCGGTCACCGCACGCCCGAGCCGTGCAGCAGACCGCAGATCTGGGGTGGTACTCCGAGGAGCTGTTCGCGCGCTTCGCACTGCTGGAGGCGACCGGTCACTACCGCGGACAGGACCTTCGGCACCTGGTGGCCGGCAGCAGCGGGGACCCGGGCACGTCCGTACCACCGCCCCGTGATGGCGAATAGGGTCCGAACCGTGAGCGTCCGCGTGTACACCGGGCCGCACGCCGCCCGGCGTCGTGGCCGTCACGCGTCGTCGCTGCGCGCCGTGCCGATCGTGATGGCGCTGCTCACGATCGCGCTACAGATCGCGTGGCCGCTCACTTCGGGCGCGGCGCGCGACGTCCTGACGGCCCTGACGGTCGTCGTGTTCTTCCTCGCCAGCGCCACCCATGCCCTCGTCGTCCGCGGTGCCCCCTGGGCCGCGGGGTGGTTGCTGGCCAGCGCCGGGATCGGTCTGGCAGCGGAGGTCATCGGCACCCGGACGGGGGCGTTGTTCGGCAACTATGCCTACTCCGGCAAGCTCGGTCCGGAGCTGCTGGGCGTCCCGCTCGTGATCCCGTTGGCCTGGGCCATGATGAGCTATCCGTGCCTGCTCGCGGCACGCCGACTCGTCAGGTCCCCGCTGGCGACCGCGCTCGTCGCGGCGATAGCCCTTGCGTCCTGGGATCTTTTCCTCGACCCACAGATGGTCACCCAGGGCGCATGGGCCTGGACCGCAGCGACATACCAGCACCTGATCGGCATCCCCGGGGTCCCGTGGCAGAACTTTGCCGGCTGGCTGTGCGTCTCATTCGTGCTCATGCTCGTGCTGGACCGGCTGCCACGGCGCAACCACGACGGAGCGGTACCACCGGACGGCACGCCGGCACTGCTCCTGACGTGGACGTACGCATCCAGCGTCCTGCTCAACGTGGGGTTCGAGCATCGGCCGGGTGTCGCGGCGTGGGGCGGGGTCGTGATGGGTCTGGTCGTCGTGCCCTACCTTGTCCGGGTGTGGGTGGATCGACCGTGACCTCGCGCCGCTGGACGCGCGGCGTCGAGGGTCTGGCCCTGCTGTCGGCTTCGGGCGCGACGATCGCGACGTTGCACACCGCGTACAACTTGACCCGGCTCCGGCGCCCTCGGAAAGGGACTGTCGATGAGGCCGTCTCGGTCCTCGTGCCCGCCAGGGACGAGGCTCACCGCATCGAGAGCTGCGTACGGGCGGTGCTCGCCTCGACGGGGGTGGCGCACCTGGAGCTGCTGGTCTTCGACGACGCGTCGGTCGATGGCACCGCGGACGCCGTGATCCGCGGTGCTGCAGGCGATCCCCGGCTGCGGCTGCTGCGCAGTGACACTGATCCACCACCAGGATGGCTCGGCAAGACCTGGGCCTGCGCCCAGCTGGCCGACGCCGCGACCGGCGAAGCCCTGGTATTCCTCGACGCGGACGTCGTGCTCGCCCCGACGGGCCTGGCCGCGACGGTCCGACAGCTGCGCGACACGGCACTGGACCTGGTCTGCCCGTACCCCCACCAGCTCGCCGACGGCCTGCTCCCCCGCCTGGTGCAACCGTTGCTGCAATGGTCCTGGCTCACACTGCTCCCGCTCGGCCTCGCCGAGCGGTCGGGCCGGGAGTCGCTCACTGCGGCGAACGGACAGCTGCTGGCCTGCGATGCTGCGTCGTACCGCACCGTCGGCGGTCACGGTGCCGTTCGAGCTGACGTCATCGATGACATCAGCCTCCTTCGCGCCTTCAAACGTAACGGCTTTCGCGGCATCGTGACGGACGGCACGAAGGTGGCGACCTGCCGGATGTACGACTCGGGAGAGCAGCTCGTAGCCGGTTACACCAAGTCACTGTGGGCTGCGTTCGGCTCCCCCGCCGGGGCAGCGGCCGTCGTGGCGCTGCTGGGCACGGTGTACGTCGCGCCGCCGCTGATTGCCGTCGGCGCCCCGACGTCCCGGGCCCGCTGGCTCGGCGCCGCGGGATATCTCGCAGCGGTTGCCGGTCGCACGCTCGTTGCACGGCGGACCGGTCAGCGGGTCCTGCCCGACGTCCTGGCCCACCCTGCGTCCGTCGCGGTGTTCGGTGCGCTCGTGGCCCGGTCCTGGCGCGACAAGCGGGCCGGAAACCTCTTCTGGCGCGGGCGCCGGCTGTTGTGACGAGTCAGCACGAAGCAACGTTCCTGATCGGCACTATCGATCGGCCAGGACCTCGTCCAACCAACGCCGCGCCTCGGCGGCGAACGGCGGATTCCTCGCCAGGTAGTAAGGGATGGCGATGAGTGCCATCGACAGTGCCCATCCCCTGCCCCGCACCCAGGACGCATCGTCACAGAGCACTGTTGCGCGGAAGGCGGCTCTGGCCCCGGCCGGCAGAAAGGTCCACGCCACCATCAGGTCGCATGCCGGGTCGGCCACCGCGAGGCCACCGAAGTCGAGCACGGCAGTGACCACTCCTCGGTCCACAAGCAGGTTGCCGGCGTGCAGATCACCGTGGATCCATGCCGGCGGGCCTTCCCAGACCGCGGCGTCGAGGGCTGCCTCCCAGGCCGAGGTGACTGCAGTGGTCTCGATGCTGCCGGACAGTGCCCTGATCGCCTCCCTCACATGGCGGTCACGGTCTCCGAGTGGTCCCCCGCGATAGAAGTTGTGCTCACCAGGTGACGGGCCGTCGCCGGGGTCGACGTGCTGGAGGGCGACGACGAACTCGCCGAGCACTCGTGCCGTGCGATGCGGATGGCCGAGGACCCCTGCCGCCGCCGGCTCGCCGGTCAGCCAGCGGTAGACCGCCCACGGCCATGGGTACCCCTCCCCCGGCAGCCCCACGGCCACCGGAACCGGGATCGGCAGCGGCAGCATGGGAGCTAGTCGAGGCAGCCACAGCTGTTCCTTCGCGGCTTGCACAGTCACATCCTGCGTGCGGGGTAGCCGCACGACCAGGTCCGATCCCAGTCGGTACAGCGCGTTGTCCGTCCCAGCAGGGCGCACCCGCGTCAAAGGCAGAGCGGTCCAAATCGGGAACTGGGAGTCGATCAACCGCCGGACGAGCGCACCGTCGATCAGTGCCTCGTCGTCGTGCATCTGCTCGCTGGACAATTCCCGTCCTCCCGCTCGAAGCTGCTCGCTCCACACCCTCGCGCCGAGTTGCGTCAGGGGCACCAGTGGGCCTCCATTCTTTTGTCACTGCTCCGGAAGGGCGTTGCGGGACACCTCACTTCTGCACGATCAAGCCCGCTGCCGGAAGTCCGTGGGTCGCCGGGTCCGGTGTTCTTGATGCACTGGTGCCCTGCGGGAGTCGTCACCTCAGGTTCGTGCACACCTCACAAAACGCCTACTGGTCATGCCCGCGGGGTTGCGGTGGCCCCTCAGCTCGAGTGGGGCCGCCACATCCGGAATCCGTTGCGAATCAACCGTTGTCCGTGCTAAGAGTCCCGACCGATATCGGGACCGGACTTCCCTCGCCTTGCTCTGCGGGCAAACAACCGCAATTGGGTGACCCGGGTGACACCTGTGATCGCTACCAGCACACCGCCCGCGACCGCGGCGATCAGGAGGGCCAGCCCAAGCGAGATCGAGCCGTTCAAGCCGAGGAAATGGATCTCGGCTTTTGTCGTGTTCTGCGCTATGAAGATGATCAGCAGGATCAGGAGCAGGAGTGCAACACCGGTTGCCGTCCATGCCGCGCCTGCGCGCGTGAACCGTGCACGACCACGCACAGCCGAGGGAACCGCGGCCGCAGCCGGTCCCCCCTCTGATTCCGCCGCTTGGCGCGCGTCTGTGCCGTCGTCCGCGCCCGAGCTTGGTGAAGTTGGATCTGTCGTCATCGTCTGGCCCCCAAGCAACGCTACGCCGCGTCGGTCATCGTCGCACAACTGTACGGAAGCGCGTCGGATCTGTCATCTGCAGCGGCAGAGGGTGCTCCTGATCTTCACCACGACCATCGCGATCATGCATGAGTCGGATCGGATCCACGCACCCTCGACGGCCAACGGGCGAGCTCATATCCAGCGCGCGCAACCCACCAGCCCGTCGTGATCATGGGACAGGGGCAGACGACCCTTTGGGCACTGCTTCGCGGAGGCCCGGCTGCGCGGGGACAATAGGCTGCGGGTCGTGGCGCGCGTCGTGGTCGTGGGTGCGGGCATGGGGGGCATGGCTGTCGCTGCGCGGCTCGCGGTGAAGGGTCACGATGTCACGGTCGTCGAGCAGTCATCGACATACGGCGGCAAGGTCGGTCATCTCAGCCGCGACGGCTTCGTCTTCGACACCGGGCCGTCCCTGCTCACGTTGCCCGCGGTCTATCGCGACCTGTTCAACAAGACCGGCAAACCGATCGAGAGCGAGATCGAGCTGGTGGAGCCCGAGCCGGGCTTCGGCTACCGGTTCGCCGACGGCACGCGCATCGACATGCCGGGCGTCGACCCGGGGCGGTGCGCCGACGCCATCGCAGGGGTGCTCGGCCCCCAGGCCGGGCAGGAGTGGCGACGATTCATCCAGCGGGCCGGCGCCATCTGGCAAGTCACCCGCGGCCCGTTCCTGGAGTCTGCGCTGACCGGCATGCGCGACCTGATCCCGTTGGCACGTAACGTCTCTTCTGTACGCACCGTTGCCCCGTACACGACGCTTCGCCGGCTTGGTCACCACTATCTCAGTGATGACCGCCTGCGGATGCTGCTGGACCGCTACGCGACTTATACCGGTTCGGACCCGCGCCGCGCGCCGGCTGCGCTGGCGACGGTCCCCTACATCGAGCAGACGTTCGGCGTGTACCACGTGGCAGGCGGTCTGCACCTCCTGGCGCGGGCGCTGTACCAGCGAACGCTGGACCGCGGGGTGAGGTACCGGTTCGGCGCCGACGTCGAGCAGGTGCTCGTCGAGGGTGGGCGTGCGGCCGGCGTACGACTGCGCGACGGCCAACTGCTGCCCTCCGATGTTGTCGTGTCCGATGCCGACGCGAGCAGGCTGTACGGCGAGCTGCTCATCGATCGCCGGGCTGCTGCGGTGTCCCGGCGGCTGCACCGGGCCGATCCGTCGTTGAGCGGGTTCGTGCTGCTGCTGGCGGTACGGGGCCGCACACCGGGGCTGCGACACCACAACGTGTGGTTCCCGCAGGACTATGACGCTGAGCTCGACGCGGTCTTCGGTGCCCGTGCCCATCCGGTCGACGATCCGACCGTGTACGTGTGCGCGCCCGACGATCCGACGATGCGCCCGGACGCTGAGCACGAGTCGTGGTTCGTCCTCGTCAACGCCCCACGCCACTCCCCGACACCGCTGCGCGGGGCCATCGACTGGGACGTGCCGGGGCTGGCATCCACTTACCGCGACCGGATCCTCACGGTGATGGCTGCCCGCGGCTACGACGTCCGCGACCGGCTGTTGTGGTCAGTCGTACGCACCCCCGCCGATCTCGAACGCGAGACGAGGGCGCCCGGCGGCGCGATCTACGGGACGTCCAGCAACGGGCCAAGGGCGGCATTCCTGCGCCCCGCCAACGCCTCTGTGGTGCCCGGGCTGTTTCTCGTCGGGGGGTCGGCACACCCGGGCGGCGGACTGCCGCTGGTCGGCATGTCCGCAGACATCGTGGCCACGCTCATCGGTCGCGCCTGAGACCCCTGCCGGCCCAAGAGATTCTCCGCCCACCGCTCAAGGTCCTCACGGCGAGCGATCGGGGCCGGCCCGCAGAGCCCGGTGCAGGACGACGAGCAGCTGGACGAGCGCAACGAGCCCGAGGACGACGAGGACGTACGACCCGGTCGTCGCCCAGGTCGCGGCGGAACCCGGAAGCACGCCCGCGGCGAGCAGGAACATCCCCACCACGATCATCCGCGTCGGACGTTCGCCCACGGTGACGGTGCCGATGTCGCGGACGTCGAGAGCCATGGCACGGGCGCGGGAATACTCCAGCAGCACCAACAACATCCATCCTGCTAGGCACACCCAGGCAGGCGCTCCGACGACCCACAGCGCCACCAGCAGGCACGCGTCGGCGACGCGGTCGACGAGAGAGTCCAGCAGGGCGCCCCACCGGGTCGCCCGTTCCGTGATCACGGCGACCGCGCCGTCCAGGCTGTCGAGCAGTCCGGACAGCCCCACGAGGACCGCCGCCACCAGCACCCAGCGCCCGCCGCCATGGGCCGCCCACACGACGACGCCGGCGAGGACGCCACCTGGGATCGTGATGACATCTGGCGAGACGTGCGCACGTGCCAGCGGTTCGGCCAGCGTGTGGATCACACCGAGCCAGGTGCGTACCAGCCGGGAGCCACGCGGGTCGTAGCCCCCGTGCCCATCGGCCCACGCATCCAGATACTCCCGCCGGGAGAGCCGATGTCGGCTCACACGACCGGTCCCAGGGCCCAGACGACCGTGACCTCGGCCACCACGGCGCCCTCTCCCGCGTCGATCGGTGCCGGCGCGGCGGCCTGTGCCTTGGCGAAGCGCGCGCCGGGGAAGGGCCCGACGGACCCGGCCGTTGCCTCCGCCACGTGGCGTACCTCGCCGAGGGCCTGCCCGGACAAGCCTGCGTACTGCTCCGCCTTGGCCTTCGCGTTCGTGAAGGCGAGCGCACGGGCCTGCTGCGCAAGGTCCGCCGGGTCGCGATGGCCGAACGTCACGGCGTCGACGCGCGCGCCGTCACCGCCCGCGTCCACCGCGGCCACCAGCAAGGAGCCGACACCATCGAGGTCGTCCATCCGTACCGTCAGGGCGAAGGACGCCTCGTACGCAACCACGGTGGGCCAGGGGTCGTGCACCGGCACCAGCGACACCGCACCGGTCGCCAGCGCCTGCTCAGGCACACCGCGCGCCAGGATCGCCTCCCGCACCCGCGACAGGGCATACCCGGCCCGAGCGGTGGCGTCCCCCGGCGTCGCGGCGCGTGCCGCCGCTCCCAGGGACAACGTCACGCTGTCGTACGGCGCCGTCGCATCGCCCCGGCCGGTCACTGTCACGGTGCGTCCCATGGCGGCGATCCTGCCCTAGGGGTACCAGGAGCGAGTGCCAGTGGGGTGCCGGCGGTGCCTCTCACGCACCGCGGGGCACCTTCATCTCGAACCGGCCGGGGCCGGGTGGGTCAGGCCGGGGTGGCGAGCGGGAGGGCGGCGAAGATCTCTCGGGTCGCGGTGGAGCGGTTGAGGGTGTAGAAGTGCAGGCCCGGTGCGCCGCCGGTGAGCAGGTCAGCGGCCAGCTCGGAGGCCACCTGCACGCCCAGGCCTCGTACCGCGACCGGATCGTCGGCGACCGCTCGGAACGCGGTCACGAGCTCGGTGGGAAGCGCGGCTCCGGACAGCGCGGCGAAGCGCTCGATCTGCGCCACGTTCGTGACCGGCATGATGCCGGGCACGATCGGGATGGTGCAGCCGAGCCTGCCAGCCCGCTCGACCAGGGCGAAATAGTGCTCGGGCCGGAAGAAGAACTGAGTGACGGCGAACTCGGCACCGGCGTGCTGCTTCTCGACCAGCACCCGGGCGTCGTCCTCGAGCGAACGGGCCTGCGGATGCCCCTCGGGGAACGCAGCGACCCCGACGCAGAACTCACCGAGTCCGCGAACGAGCCGTACCAGTTCCGCGGCGTGCGAGAGCCCGTCCGGGTGCGGCGACCACGTGGAGCCGGGACCGTCCGGCGGGTCG
>JBDTDW010000097.1:0-16524 GCA_039922855.1 Candidatus Nanopelagicales bacterium
GAGGCGGGCCTGCAGACGTACACCGAGCTGCTGCAGGGCCCGGGGGTCGAGCGCGGGCTGATCGGGCCCCGAGAGGCGACGCGGCTGTGGGAACGGCATGTGGCCAACAGCGCCGTCGTCGCGGAGCTGATCGCCGATCAGGCACGGGTGGTCGACGTGGGGTCCGGGGCAGGGCTGCCCGGACTGCCGATCGCCTTGGTACGACCCGACCTCACGGTTGTGCTCGTGGAGCCGCTGCTGCGGCGCTGGACTTTCCTGCAGGAGGCAGTTGTAGCCCTGGGGGTCGCAGACCGGGTCGAGGTGGTACGGGCCAGGGCCGAGGAGCTGCCGCGACCGTTCCTGGCAGATCCCGACGAGGGTGCGGCGGCCGGGTCGGCGACGGTGGTGACCGCACGGGCGGTCGCGCCGCTGGACCGGCTCGTCGCCTGGACACTCGCGCTGGTCCCGCTCGGTGGCGAGCTGCTGGCGCTCAAGGGCGAGAACGCCGAGGCAGAGGCTCGATCGGCGCTGGGCGCCATCGCGGCGCTCGGGGGCGGCGCGCCCGAGGTGGTGCGCTGCGGCGTGGGTGTGGTCGAACCGGCGACGACGGTCGTGCGGATCGAACGGCGTCGGTTGGTGCGGGACGAGAGAGTGGCTCGATGACAACTACGGACGAGGGCTACCCCCCGGCGCACGACGACGACTCGCCGCTGGCCCTGGCAGCGGCGGCCGCGGTCCAGGTGCGCAACGGGCGGGTGGGCGACCTGCCCCGGCCCGGCCGTACCCGCGTCGTCACCGTGGCGAACCAGAAGGGAGGGGTGGGCAAGACCACCTCGACCGTGAACCTGGCTGCGGCGCTGGCACTGCAAGGCCTGCGCGTCCTGGTCGTCGACCTCGACCCGCAGGGCAACGCCTCCACGGCGTTGGCGGTCGAGCACCACGCGGACGTGCCCAGCAGCTACGACGTGCTGATCGAGGGTCGCCCGATGGCGCAGGTCGTGCAGCCGGCCGCCGGGATCCCGCAGCTGTGGTGCGTACCGGCGACGATCGACCTGGCCGGTGCCGAGATCGAGCTGGTGAGCGCGGTGGCCCGCGAGCACAAGCTGCGCCGTGCCCTGCACGCGTACCTGCCGCTGCACCAGGCGCAGCATGGTCGGCTGGACTACGTGCTGGTGGACTGCCCGCCGAGCCTGGGCCTGCTGACGCTGAACGCCCTGGTGTGCGCCGATGAGGTGCTGATACCGATCCAGTGCGAGTACTACGCGCTGGAGGGACTGGGTCAGCTGATGAGCACCGTGGAGCTGGTCCGCGTCGAGCTCAATCCCAACCTGCACGTCTCGACCATCCTGCTGACGATGTACGACGCCCGCACCCGGCTGTCGGCGCAGGTCGCACAGGAGATCCGCACCCACTTCGGGGAGCAGGTGCTGGCCACCGTGATCCCGCGCTCGATCCGGGTGTCCGAAGCGCCGTCGTACGGGCAGACCGTGATGACGTACGACCCGGGCTCCAGTGGCGCACTGTCCTACCTGCAGGCCGCCCGCGAGCTCGCACACCAGCCCGCGGCCCAGGCGTAGCGCGGCCCGCGGTCGTGCGGGTGGACAGTAGGCCTGCGGCTGCGCGAGTGAGGGTCGGGGCGCCGGATACCCTCTAGGGGACCCATCCCGGCCTGCGAGGAGTCCCCAGCGTGAACCAACGGCGTGGCCTCGGTCGAGGTCTGGGGGCGCTGATCCCCAGCCGGCCCGACACCGGGTCGGCGACGTCCCAAGACCCCGCTGTTGGCGACGCTGCCCCATCTTCGGACTCAGCGCTTCCTTCGCACCAGCGGAGCGTTGGCGCGCTGGGGGTGGACCTGCGCGAGCCGGCTGGGCAACCGGTCGGTGCCTCGCGGGTCGAGGACGGGGACGACCTCGCGGCGATCAGTGGGGTGCGTTACGCGGAGCTGGACCTGGACGCGATCAGCGCCAACCCGCGCCAGCCGCGGACGGTCTTCGAGCCGGAGTCCCTGGCCGAGCTGGTGCACTCGATCCGGGAGATCGGGCTGCTGCAGCCGATCGTGGTGCGCCCGGCACCGGACAGCCCCGGGCGCTACGAGCTGGTCGCCGGAGAGCGACGCTGGCGCGCCGGCCGGGAGGCCGGGCTCAGCGTGATCCCGGCAATCGTGCGCGACACGACGGACGACGCCTTGTTGCGCGATGCCCTGCTGGAGAACCTGCACCGGGCCCAGCTCAACGTGCTGGAGGAGGCCGCGGCGTACCAACAGCTGCTCGACGACTTCGGTTGCACCCAGGACGAGCTTGCCTCGCGCATCGGTCGCAGTCGGCCTCAGGTCAGTAATACGTTGCGGTTGTTGAAACTTCCGCCTCCCGTGCAGCGACGGGTCGCAGCCGGCGTGCTCTCAGCCGGCCACGCCCGGGCATTGCTGTCCCTCGATGACCACGACGCGATGGACCGCATGGCCGCACGCATCGTCGCGGAGGGCCTGTCGGTGCGCTCGGTCGAGGAAATGGTCATGGTCGGGCAGGCCGACGGTCGTGCACGGGTACGTACGCCCAGACCCCGGGTCGCGACCGCACCGGGCCTTTCCGACCTCGCCGAACGGCTCTCGGACCGCCTGGAGACGCGGGTACGGGTCGAGACCGGCAAGGTCAAGGGCAAGGTCACCATCGAGTTCGCCACGCTGCAGGACCTGCGCCGCATCGTCGACGTCATCGAGGGAGCGGGCTCCGCGCCGATCGGCGGGGACGGTTCGGTCAGGTGACCGGGGAGCCCCTCATGAGGGGGGAGGCACTGACGTACCCCGATGTCGGTGCCACCGCCGCAGCGGTGCTGCCCGCCGGCTACCGCCACGTCCAGGAGGTCGTCACGGTCGGGCACGGCGCGGCGACGTTCGAGTGGCTGGCCTCAGCCCTGTGCTCGTTCGACCTGCACCGGGCGGCCGGCTTTCGGGTGCAGCCCGCCGGGCAGCGCGCCACGCCGGACCTCGAGGTCACCCTCGGCGTCGCCTGGAGCCCGCTGCGGCCGCGCTGCCGTGTGGTCTACGTCGTGGACGAGCCGACGCGGCAGGGGTTCGCGTACGGCACGCTCCCCGGGCATCCGGACAGCGGGGAGGAGGCGTTCGTGGCCAGCATCGGCTCCGATGACACGGTCCGCTTCGCCCGGATCGCGTTCACCCGGCCCGGACCGTGGTGGGCCAAGCCGTTCGGTTGGTTGATCGCCATGTTGCAGGACCGGATCACGGCCCGCCTGCTGGCCGCCGCCCGCGGCTACACCTGACCCGTCTCTGCGGACATTCAGGCAGGCTCGAGCAGGAGCACCGGGATGATGCGGTCGGTCTTGCGTTGGTAGTCGGCATAGGGCGGGTACGCCGCCACCGCCCGCTCCCACCACAGCGCGCGCTCCTGGTCCTCGAGCACCCGCGCGCGGACCTGGCGCCGGGTAGCGCCGTCCTGAAGCTCGACCACCGGATCGGCGAGAAGGTTGTAGTACCAGGCCGGATGGGTCGGTGCGCCGCCCTGTGAGGCAACCATGACGTAGTGGCCGTCGTGCTCCACGCGCATCACTGGCGTCTTGCGTATGTCGCCGGTGTTCCTGCCGCGGTTGGTGACCACGACGATCGGCAACCCTGTGTCGCGCAACGTGTTTGCCTCGGAGCCGTTGGATGCCTCGAACGCCGCGACCTGGTCGCGTACCCACTTCTGGCTGCTGGGCCGATACTGCTCTTCACCGCTCATGCCACCCAGTCAACCCCCCGGTGAGGGTTTGGGCTACCAGGGTACGGACGACGGTGCCCAGGTCGAGGCCGGCTGCTGCGAGGGCCTGCGGATAGGTCGAGGTCTCGGTCATGCCGGGCGCGACGTTCACCTCGAGGAACCAGGGGGTTCCGCCGGCGTCGACGATCAGGTCGGTACGCGACCAGTGCGCCAGCGCGAGGGTGTCGTGGGCGGTGAGGGCGGCGAGCTCGCAGGCCTTCCGGACATCATCAGGGAGCGCCGCGGGGACCAGGAACTCCGTGGCACCGGCGGTGTAGCGCGCCGCGTAGTCGTAGAAGCCGCCGTCGGGGCGGATCTCCACAATCGGCAGCGCGCGCGGGCCGGTGCCGTCGTCCAGGACCGCGACAGCGACCTCGGTGCCCACGACGAGCTGCTCGATCAAGGCGATCGGGCCGTACGCGAACGACGCCACCATCGCGGCCGGCAGCTGATCCGCGGTGCGCACCACCGACGCCCCGAGCGAGGAGCCCCCACTGGTCGGTTTCACCAGCAGTGGCAGGCCGAGTCGGGCGATGACGGCATCGAGGACCGGGCCGGCCCCGAGCTCTCGGAACGTGGCTTGCGCCAGGACCATGGACTGCGGTGTACGAAGCCCGGCCGTGCTGACCAGCGACTTGGCGATGGGCTTGTCGAAGGCGATGCGGCAGGCGCTGGGGCGTGAGCCGACGTAGGGGATGCGCAGGGAGTCCAGCACCTCACGCAGGGCGCCGTCCTCTCCGGGCGCTCCGTGCAGCAGCGGTACTACGGCGCGCGGAGGGTCGGCAGCCAGAGTGCTCAGCAGGGCTCCGTCGACGTCGAGCAGCACGGCTTCGCTGCCGTGCTCGCGCAGCGCGTCGCTCACCCGGCGCCCAGACCGGATCGACACCTCCCGCTCCGGGCACAGTCCGCCGGCCAGCACGACGATCGCGTCCCGAGTCATGCACTGGTCTCCCTCGTTGGGCCGAACATGAACGGGCCCAGGGCATCTGCGCACCCTGCAGTGTGGCTGGTGCTCACCGTGCCCACCGGCTCACCCTGCTCACACCATGTCCGGGGTTGGTCCGGACGGGCGGATCGGGCGCATGTTGGTCAGCGTGTCACCGAACGTGTCCAGCAGATCGAGCTCGGCCTCCACGACACCGGCGAGTCGACGAACACCTTCTCGGATCCGCTCCGGGTCCGGGTAGCAGTACGACAGCCGCAGTGCGCGCCCACCCTGGCCGTCGGCGAAGAAGCCGGTGCCGGGCACGTACGCGACGAGGGCTGCGACGGCGCGCGGCAGCATGGCGGTCGCGTCCAGCCCGGCCGGCAACGTGACCCAGGAGTAGAAGCCGCCGGCGGGCTCGGTCCAGGTCGTGCCGGGCGGCATGAGCGAGGCGAGGGACTCCAGCAGCGCGTCCCGGCGCGCCCGGTACAGCTCTCGAAACGTCTTGACCTGATCGAAGAATGCGCCGGTCGCGAGGTACTCCGAGACCGTGAGCTGGGAATAGCTGGACGCGCACAGCATCGCAGTCTCGTTGGCCAGCACCAGCTTTTCCCGTACCCCGTGCGGCGCGACCACCCACCCCACGCGCAGGCCGGAGGCGATCGTCTTGGAGAACGTGCCGAGGTAGAGCACCCCGTCGCTGTCGTCGGCCCGGATGGCCCGCGGCACCGAGCCGTCGAAACCGAGCAGTCCGTACGGGTCGTCCTCCAGCAGCAGCAGGCCCGCCGATCGCACCACGTCGAGGATCTCGGCGCGACGAGCCGCCCCCTGTGTCACCCCTGCTGGGTTGTGGAACGACGGGATCGAGTAGACCAGCTTGATGCTCTTGCCCTGCCGGCGGACCCATGTGATGGCCTCTCGAAGAGCCTGCGGCACAAGGCCTTCGGAGTCCATGGCAACCTGCACGACCTCGCACTGGTACGACGAGAAGACGCTCAGGGCGGTGACGTACGTCGGTGCCTCGGCCAGAACCACGTCGCCGGGGTCGCAGAAGACTCGTACGACAAGGTCCAGGGCGAGCTGCGAGCCCGCGGTGACGACGACGTCATCGGGGCGGGCGTGGATCCCTGCCGGCGCCATGACCTCGAGGATCTGCTCACGCAGGCGCGGGTCGCCCTGGCCGGATCCGTACTGCAGCGCGGCTGTGCCGCGGTCCTTGACGACCCGTGCCGCGATCTGGGCGAGCTGTTCCAGCGGGAGCGCCGCGACGAAGGGCATGCCCCCGGCCAGGGAGACGACCTCAGGGCGCGAGGCGACGGCGAACAGCGCCCGCACCTGCGAGGCGGCCAGACCCTGGGTCCGGGCGGCGTATTGATCGATCCACGGGTCCAGGCGCGACGAGTGCGGTCCGCCGGACGTCGGTCCGGGCGCCGTGGGCTCGCCCGGCATGTCAACTCCTGGCCCCGTGCTCGGCGGTTCCCCTGCAGAACCCACTGCACCTACGATGCCTGATGAGGCTGGGAGGGTGACGTGCGGGTGCTGCGCTGGATCGTGATGGCGATCGCGCTCGGCCTGCTCGCCGGCTTCCTCGGTGGGTTCGCCGGCGCCCTGCTCGCGCCGCGCCGGCCATCGCTGCCGCAATGACGCGGGCCTTTGATGCTGCCCGACTGACGCGGGTCAGGGCTCACTCGGGGTCGGGTGCGAAGAATCGGACGACGGCTGCGGCCAGGCCCTCGGCGAGGACGTCGCGAAAGACCGGGTCGGCCAGCCGGGCGCAGTCGTACGGCGAGGAGAGGTAGCCGCACTCGACGCGTACGGTCGGCATCCGGGTCAGGCGCAGCAGGTCCCAGGTCTTGGTGTGGGTCCGGCAGTCGGCCAGGTCGGTACGGCTGGTGAGCTCTTCCAGCACGAACGTGGCGGCCCGAGCGCCGAGGGAGGACCTTGTGCCGACCCCCATGTCGCCGTAGTAGTAGGTCGCCACGCCGCTCGCGACCGGGCTCGCGATGGCGTCGACGTGCAACGAGAGCACCAGGTCGGCGCTGACGGCGTTGGCGAACTCGGCGCGCTGGGCCTCATCGGGCACCACGACCGTGCCCGGGGCGCGGGTCAGCACGACCTGGACGCCGATGGCGGCCAGCCTGCCCTCCACGCGGCTCACGAGGTCGTCGACGATCGCGGACTCGGTGAGGCCAGGTTGGGCCGGGGCGTACCTGGGAATGTCCTGCCCGCCATGGCCTGGGTCCAGGACGACCACCTTGTCGGCGACCCCCGTGGCCAGCTGGGCCAACGCCGTCAGCTCGCGCAGCCCGGACTGGCTGCCCGGCCCACCCATCGTGCGTGAGAGCCGGGTCAGGGCGCGCAACGTGTCAGGCCCGCAGGTGCCGTCAGGGGAGATGCCGACGCTGCGCTGGAACTCGCGCAGCGCCAGGTCGGTGCGGGGGCCGAAGATGGCGTCGACCCGGCCGAGGTCGAAGCCGAACTGTGAGAGCCGGCTCTGCAGGCCCGACACGTCGTCCCCGGAGTGCAGGTGCCCGGCCCGGAAGGACAGGACGCGGTCACCGAGCTGCCAGCGGGCCTCTTCCAGCCGGCGGAAAGTGAGCGCCCCCACGATGCCGTCGACGATGAGTCCGCGCTGCTGCTGGAACTGCCGGACCGCGACGTCAACGGCACTGTCGAAGAGCGCAGCATCCTGCGCCGAGGCGCCGCGGGCAGCTTCTGTGTCGGCAGGGTCGCCCGCGGGGGCCAGCAGGCCCAGGCGCTGCAACCGGTCGCGGATCTCCGTCACGGCCGGCCCGCGGTCGCCGCGACGGAACGTGGGTGACGCGGACGTGCTCATGTCGGTGAGTACGGCCGTCAGCCGGGAGCGGGGGTGGTCGGTCGGCTCAGAGGAACTCGGCCAGGTCCGCCAGCAGCGCGGCCTTGGGCTTGGCCCCGATGATCTGCTTGACCAGCTCACCCTTGCGGTAGACGTTCAGCGTCGGGATCGAGCCGATGCGGGCGTTGGTCGAGGTCGTGGGGTTCTCGTCGACGTTGAGCTTCGCTATCACGATCTTGCCGACGTTCTCCGCCGCGATCTCCTCCAGTATGGGCGACACCATCTTGCACGGTCCGCACCACTCGGCCCAGAAGTCCACGATCACCGTGCCCTCAGAGCTCAGGACCTCCTGGGCGAACGAGGCATCGGTCACGGTCTTGGTTGCGGCGCCCATGCGCTGCTCCTAACACTTGGTCTGTCATGGCACTTGATTGATCATGGTCGACGATGGTGGCGAGGCGTGCCTGCGACGGTACGCCTCCGGTCAGACGAGGGCCTGGACGCTGTCGTGTGTCACGCCGGCGGCGTGCAGGTCGGCCAGGAAGTGCTCGACGTCCAGCGCCGCGCTGCACCCGGAGCCGGCGGCGGTGACGGCCTGCCGGTACGTACGGTCGACCAGGTCACCGCAGGCGAATACTCCTGGCAGGTTGGTCAGGGTGCTGCGTCCGGACACGAGCACGTAGCCCTCGTCATCGAGATGGACCTGGCCGCGTATGAGCTCGGATCGCGGGTCGTGGCCGATCGCCACGAACATGCCGGTGGCACCGATCGTGCGCTCCTCACCGGTCGTGGTGCTGCGCAGGACCACGCCGGCGAGCTTGTCCTCCCCGAGCAGGTCGGACACGGCGCTGTTCCACGCGAAGGAGATCTTGGGGTCGGCGAGCGCACGCTCCTGCATGATCTTGCTGGCCCGCAGCGAGTCTCGGCGGTGCACGATGGTGACCGAGTTGGCGAAGCGGGTCAGGAACGTCGCCTCCTCCAGCGCGGAGTCTCCCCCCCCGACAACCACGATGTCCTGGCCCCGGAAGAAGAATCCGTCGCACGTGGCGCACCACGAGACGCCGTGGCCGGAGAGCTTCTTCTCGGCCGGCAGACCCAGCTCGCGGTAGCCCGAGCCCATCGCCAGGATCACGGCGTGCGCGGTGTGCTCGCGGCCGGTGCCGTCGACGACCCGCTTGATCGCCCCGGTCAGGTCAAGCTCGACCGCGTCGTCGGTGAGGATCTCGGTCCCGAACCGTACGGCCTGCGCCCGCATGCTCTCCATGAGGACCGGGCCGGTGACACCTTCGGCGAAGCCGGGGTAGTTCTCCACGTCGGTGGTGTTCATCAGGGCCCCGCCAGCGGTGACGGCACCCTCGAGCAGAAGGGGCGCGAGCTGGGCCCGTGCGGCGTAGATGGCGGCCGTGTAGCCCGCTGGTCCGGATCCGACGATGATCAGGTCTCGTACCTCGGTCACGTCGGATCCTTTCTTGGGTGCTGACGCGGGAGCCTGGGCGGTGCCCGGCGACGTATGTGTCAGCAATCCTAGGCGGCCGCGCATTCCGCGGTCGCCCACCGCGCCTACTGTCGGTTATGCACTTGTTACGGAGTGTGATCGATAGATGAGGGTGGCGTCAGCGCTCGATGCGCAGGAACGTGATCACGGCGGCGTCGGCGCTGGAGCAGGTACGTCGTACCACCCAGACATCGACGCGGGTCGTGTCGACGACAGCGGTGGTGGGGTCGAGGGTCGGCGCGAGGATCACGAACGCGGGGGTGCTGTCGTACGTCGTCTCGTCGGCCACCAGAGCCATGACCGAGGCCGACCCGGTGAGTTCGCTCACGCAGCCGGCGGAGGGTTGCACCGTCGCTGGCTTGGTCGCCACTGCCGCCGGCGTGACCTCGTTGCCGGTCACGCTGTTGACGACGAGGCCATGGCCGGTCTGGGCCAGCAGGGCGCGTGCACCGGTGGCAAGTGTCGCGGCCGTGATGTTCTCACTGGTGGCGACGTACGTCGTGGCGACCGGCGCCGTCGCGGGCCCCGCGCCCGATGCGGTGGCCGGTGTAGAGCCCGAGCTCGACCCGCCACGCAGGATCGCCACTGTGCTCAGGCCGCCGAGGACCACGACCGCGGCCGCCGCGACCCCGCCGAGCAGCAACCGGTGCCCGAACCGGGAGCCGCCGCCGGCGCGGTGCCGGGTCCCGGCCGTCAGAGGCAGGACGGTCGCATGCGACTCGGACCCCTCCGCCTCGGTCAGGGTCGGGGGGGCCGAGGTTGTCGGAGCAGCAGTGGTCCGAACCGGGGGGGTCAGTACGGACAGGGCAGCATCGAGCCGGGCCGCGACGTGCTCCGGGATCGCCGGGTCGTCGTCCGGCAGCGAGGCCAGCAGCTCGGTGAGCCACGGCGGCGCGGTCCGGTCGCCTGTGCCGGGACCGTCGGCGCCGGGCAGCTCGCTCATCGCTCACCTCCGCCGGTCCGCGGATCGCGGTGCCTCCGGCGGTCACGGCACGCGATCGATGTCTGGTGCATCGTCGTGGGTGGGACGGGCCCGATGCGGGCGCGGTTCCCGCGCGCCCAGGTCCTCATGACGAACCCGCCGGACTGTCGCGCAGGCCGGCCAGCGCGTGGGCTAGGCGGACCCGACCGCGTGAGCAGCGGCTCTTGACGGTGCCCTCTGGCACCTCGAGCACGGTCGCGGCGTCGGCGACGGACATCCCCTCGATGTCGACCAGGACGATGGCCGCCCGTTGGTCGTACGGCAGTTCCGTGAGGGCCTTGTCGATCTCGTAGCGCAGCTCCATGCGGTGCATGTGGTCACGCGGGTCCGCCAGCTGACCCCACCCGTCCTCGTCGAGCATGGGAACGGTCGGGCGGGCCTTGCGCCGGCGCAGGCCGTCGAGGCAGGCGTTGACCACGATGCGGTGCAGCCACGTCGTGACCGCGGCCTCACCGCGGAACGTGTCGGCCCGGCGGTACGCCGACACCATCGCCTCCTGCAGCGCGTCGGCGGCATCCTCCGGGTCCGACGTCGTGCGCAGGGCCACGGCGTAGAGCCGGTCGCGGTGGCGGCGTACCAGGGTGGCGAAGGCGTCGGGGTCGCCGTTGACGTGAGCGGCGAGCAACGCCGCGTCCGAGTCCGGCTCCAGCAAGCCTTCGGTCTGCACCGCTGCATCCCCAGCGCCGGAGTTGTCCATGGTGCTCAGAGCCTACGGCCGGACCCGGTCCGCTCCGGCGCCCGACGCGGCCGGGCGTCCCAGGAAGCTGTGCCCCGGCAGCCGCGGCCTAGGAGCTGATGGTCACGTCGGCGATGCCGCCCTGGAACTTGTTGTTGCTCGGTGGCAGCTTGGTGAGCCAGATGACGACGAATCGGGAGGTCACCGGCCTGGGAAGTCGGATGGTCAGCTCGTTGGGGGCACCGGTCACGGTTGCGATGGTCGCGAACCCCTGCGGCGCGTTCTTCACGGTGGTCCCGGTCATCAGGGTGAGGTTCGTCCCGTTCCCGACCAGGACCAGCTTGAGCGTGCTGAAGGGCCGGGCCGCCCCGAGGTCGAGCAGCAGCCCGACTCCGGCTTTGCCCCCCATGTTCGCCGTGGGGTAGGCATTCGTCGTCCAGGCGGTCGCCAGGTTGCCGTCGATCGCGTACTTGACCTGGTACGGGTTCTCCTGGGAGTCGCCGTACGGGTCGAGGCTCTTCGCGCCCACGATCGGCAAGGACGTCCCGGGCTGCGGCACGGACGGGGTGGCCGTCGGGGCACCCGAGGTGACAAGGCCCAGCCCGATCGACCCGGTGTTGCGCGGCGTGGCGTCGGTCGTGCGGGTCAACGGCCCGCTGGCCAGGTTGACCCCCACGACCCCGGCGGTCACGACCGCGATCACCGCCAGGGCGACCCCTATGGCCCTGCCCCAGGGGAAGTCCGAGCGCGACCGCGGCGCAGGGGGTGGGGGCGCCTGGGCGACGGCGGCGCCCAGGGCGGCGGTGACGGCGGACAGGTCGGTGAACCGGGTACGCCCGCGCGGCAGCGCGCAGTCCGGCAGGCACCGGGCGGCGATCTCGTCCAAGGGCGCCGGGACGTCGGTCACCACCCGGCTCGGCCACGGCAGTCCCCCGCCGGGCAGCCGTGCCGCGGGCGCCAGGTGGTCCTCCCGACCGCCGGGCCAGCGACCTGTCAGGCCGGCGTAGAGGATCGAGCCGACGGCCTCGACGTCGCTGGCCACCGACTCCGCCCGCAGGGCGCGCTCGCCGCCCAGGCCGCCGGGAACGGACGGGCGGGCCAGCGCAGCCGAGGTCCCCAACCCCCGCAGCCGAACCTCTCCGCTGTCGGTGACGGCCAGTGAGTTGGGCCGCAGCCGTCCGTGCGTCAGTCCGCGGGCGTGAGCGGCCGCGAGCACCCGCGCCAGCTCGAGGGTGACATCCAGGGCCTCCGACGCCGCCAGCGGCTCGCCCCCGCGGCCGGCCAGATAGTCGCCGAAGCCGACGGCAGGTGCCCACTCACTCACGACGACCAGGCTCTGCGCCGCATCGTCGTCGCCGACATCGAGAACCGAGATGGCACGCCGGTCGGAGAAGGTGGCCGCCCGACAGGCCTCCGCGCGGACCTCGTCCGCGCGCGGGTCCTCCAGCGCCAGCAGCAGGACCGAGACGGGGCGGCGCAACCGGGTGTCGGTGCCGCGCCAGACCGCGGCTCCGTCATCGGAGCCGGTGAGGTCGTCGAGCACGTAGCGAGTGAGCAGGGTCAGCCCGGCGGTCGGCAGGGATGTCGCTCGGTTCACGAGGGACAGGGTATTCCGGCGACGTCGAACTCCGGCGCGTGACGCGGCGGTGCCCGCCCGATTCGCCCGCGGTTCAGTACTTGCTGTCGTTGGCGGTGGCGGAGATGTGCGGGGTGACGTACTTGTCCAGCGCGCTGATCCGTCCGGCCAGCAGCGTCGGAGCGGTGCGCTCCAGGACTACCGTGACCGATCCGTCCTTCGCGATCGCGAAGCCACTCTTGACGACAGTGTCGCCCTGGGCCTTCGCGTATGCCGCCGCCGCCTGGTAGGCCGCCGCCGCGGTCCCGCCGCCTTGCAGCACGTCGTGCGCGGACTGGGCGCTCTGCTGCGCGTCGTCGGTCAGCGACACCTGGATGGTGGCCAGGCTGAAGCCGTCATGGACCAGGACGACCAGGATGGAGATGACGAGCACGAACTTGACGACGCTGCTGACCAGGACCGCACCGACCTCACCGCGACCGCGGCGGGGCGTGCGGGCATGTTTGTCGTCGACCTCGGACCGGAGGGGCACCACGGCTACTAGATCGGCAGCCCTTTGACGGACTTGAGCCGGTGATCGGCTATCGCGTGCCCCTGGCCCGCACCATGGCCATGACCTCGGTCACCTCGTGCACCCGCAGCAGGCGCGCCATCACGAGGTACGCGCCCAGGCCTGTCACGCCCACCGCCGTCAGGTTGATGAGGTCGGCCAGCTTCCCGTGCCTCGGCAACGCATGCAGCACCCCGACCTGGACCAGGTACATGACCCCCAGCGCGACTGCGGCCGCGGCGATCATGCGAAACAGCGCGCGTACGGTGCGCCCGGTCTGCAGGCCACCGAGCCGCCGGGACAGCACCCGCCAGGCCAGCAGCGCGGTCACCCAGTAGGCGATGACGTACGCGGCCGCGATGCCGGTAACGGCGTTCACGTCCGTCCGGGTCGAGTCCGTGATCAGGTCGAAGAATGCGATGGCCAGGAGCACGTTGATGACGTTGAGGACGACCGTGGCCCAGAAAGCCGTCCGGGTCTCCTCCATCGCATACCACCCCCGTAGGACGAGGTAGAACGTCGTGAACGGCAGCAGCCCCAGGGCGAAGATGCTGACGATCTGACCCAGGAACCGCACCGAGCCGGCCGCATCGTTGGCCGCGCCGTATCCGAAGAGCAGCTGGGCAAGTGTTGGACCGAGCACGACCAGGGCGGCGGCAGCCGGAATGATCGCGGCGGCCGCGGTACGAGCACCGCCGGCGACGTAGTCGGCGAGGTCGGCCCACCGCGACTCCGCAGCGGCCCGGCTCATCCGCGGCAGCAGCGCGGTGACGAGGGACACCGTGATGATCGAGTGCGGCAGGATGAAGATGAGGCGGGCATTCTGGTACGTGACCAGTCCGCCGGCTGTCAGGTTCGATGCGGTGGCGTCGGCACCGGCATCACCCAGCAGACGCACGATGACCACGTAGGCCACCTGGTTGACCAGGACGAGTCCCACCGTCCAGAACGCCAACGATCCGGCCCGTCCGAGACCGGCACCACGCCAGTCGAACCGCGGCCGGTAGTGGTAGCCGCTGCGGGACATGTACGGCACCAGCACCGCGGCCTGTGCGGCGACCCCGAGGGTGGAGCCCAGGCCGAGCAGGGCCGTCTGCAGCGGGGTCAGCATCCCCTCGCGGGCCGGGTTGGACCCCCACAGCCAGACGAAGGCGAGGAAGGCCGCGACGGACACCACGTTGTTGACGATGGGCGCGAACATCGGGGCGGCGAAGTGGCCCCGAGCGTTGAGGACCTGCGAGGCCATCGTGTAGATGCCGTAGAAGAAGATCTGCGGCAGGCAGTAACGCGTGATGTCGACAGCGAGGGCCACCTGCTCAGGGGTGTACTTGTCGCTGGTGTAGAGCGCGACGATCCAGGGCGCGGCGAGCACCGCGATGATCGTGGTGACCAGCATGGCGACGCCCACCAAAGTCATGAGCCGGTCGGCGAACGCCGACCCCTCGTCACCGTCGCGCTTCATGTGGCGGACCAGCTGCGGTACGAACACCGCGTTGAGGGCGCCGCCGATCACCAGGATGTAGACGATGTTCGGCAGTGTGTTGCCCAGCCCGAACAGGTCGGCCACCGGCCCCGCGACCCCGATCGCGGCGGCCAGCGCTGCACCGCGGATGACACCGCTGGCCCGCGACACGATCGTCCCGACGCCCATGAGCGTGCTCGAGCGCAGCACCGACTCCTGACCGACCGGCGTCCCTGTGACCGGCAGGTCATCCTCGAACTCCCCGGCTCCGGTGCCCGGCCGGCCCGGGTCCCTCATCCGGGCACCGGCGCGTCGCCGTCGGCAGGCTGCGGCACTGCGACCGGGTTGCGACGGCGTCGTACGAAGTTCACGGCCAGCAGCAGCACGGTCACGCCGAGCAGGCCACCGACGATCCAGGTCGCCGCCTTCGCGTAGGCGGCGGATCGGACCTGCAGCGGTGTGGGTTCGGCGTACGGCCGTCCGTCCGGGGTCATCAGCTGCACCGCGACCGCGACGGCGCCCGAGCCCAGGACGCGGGCCGGGACGTCCACACTGACCTTCGTGCCGGGAGCGACGGTGAACACGGGGTACGGCGACGCTTCGAAGCGCACCGTCGGCGTCCCGGTGAGCCGCAGGCCCACCCGTACCGGTTCGGACAGGTCGTTGGCCACCGTCACCGGCACCACACCGGTCTCGCCCGGGAACGTGATGGTCCCGCGCGACAGCACGCGAACCGAGCTCAGCAGCGAGTCCAGCTGCCCCCCGACGGTGTTGAGCAACCTGCGGGCACCGGCCCGGTCACTGCGCCAGGACGCGGACTCGGTGCGGGTCAGCGCATCCTCGATCTTGTCCGTGAGCGGGTTTGACGCGTCGGAGGTGAGGGCGCGCAGCGTGTCGAGCTGGGAGCGACGCTCGGCCACGACCGCGAGGTAGGACGAGGACAGCTCCATCGCCCGGGCCCGCTCGGGGTAGTCGGCGAGGCTCCGGGTAGGACCGCCGCCGCGGGCCGCGGGCAGCGCCAGCAGCTCGGGAAGGCTGGCCGGGGCCATGAAACGACTGGTGGTCATGGCGTTCAGCCACACCCCGACGGTCGAAGGGTCCGGGGACCACAACGGAGGCGGCGCTGCGACGATCGTGCGCGGGTTGGCGGGATCCTCCAGGGTCGTGGCGGCGACCTCGGCGAGCAGCCGCTGCCGGGCCAGCAGCGCGGCGCCGGGGCTCGTGGTCGGCATGAGCAGTGCTGCCGACAGGCCCTGGTCTGCGAGTACCCCGACGGTTCTGGCGTCGTCGGTGAGCGGTGCCACCCCGTCGAGCGTCTGGTAGCTGCGGTTGACCGTGGGCAGGTCGCTGCCGGAGAGCAGGACCAGCCGCGAACCGGCGGCGCGCAGCGCGTCGAGGGTCCCCGCGTCGATGAGCCCGTCGGCCGGCCAGGGCAGGGTGGTGGTGACCGCCGGTTCGCCCAAGTCCGCCGCCAGCCGGTCGGCGGACCCGGTGACGGTCCGGGTCAGGTCAAGGTCGAGGCCGGCCCGGTGCAACGCCACGAGGTCGGGCCCGGCGTACAGCATCGCGACCACGTTCTGGCGCGGCCCGGTCAACGTGGCGCGCGCCTGGGCCAGCCAGGCCGCGGCCGCGGCACTGTCGGCACCGGCGACGAGACTGCCCGAAAGCGTACGGACCTGGTAGCCCCCGGCTGCCATGGTGGCCAGCGTCTCCATCAGGGCGGGGTCCACGACAGCGGTCATCACCCCCGGGTAGGACTCGGCCAGCCCCAGCAGCCGCGTCAGCCGGCCCTGGACCGCGACGGCCGCGCCGGTGTTCTCGTTGAGCATCACGTCGGCCGCGTCGCGTGCGGGGCGATCGGTGAGCGGCAGCAGCCACAGCACCCGGGTCGGGCTGACCGTCGCGCCGGGCGGGAACCAGGGCAGGAACGTCAGAGTCAGCCCGAGCCCCTCCGGCCCGTACCCGTCGCCAGGGACCGCATCACCGAGCGCCTCGACTCCGATGATGCGCACCGACGCCGCGTGCTGGGACAGGTACAGGTTGGCGACCGGGATCGAGATCGTGTACGCCACGGAGCTGCCCGGGCTCAGGTCCGTCGTCAGGTCGACGGCGCTGCCCACGACGGGGTTGCCGGTGCGGTCGGTGTTGCCCGACACGATCTGCCCGAGCTCGGCGCGGCCGGTCAAGGCGGTGGGCGACATCCGCAGCCGCGCTGAGACGGTCCGGATGTCGGTGCTGCCGTTGTTCGTGATCTGCCCGGAGACCACGAGCTGGTCTCCCGGCTGCGGTGCCGCGGGGGTGAGGGTGTCGAT
>JBDTDW010000098.1:0-4765 GCA_039922855.1 Candidatus Nanopelagicales bacterium
TCGAGCTCGCCCCGTTCAGCGACGCGATCACCGATCTGCTGCGTGGGGGGAAGCGACTGCGCGCAGCGTTCGCGTACTGGGGCTGGCGCGGCGCCGGCGGTGACGACTGCGATCCGGCTGTTGCGGCCGCGACCTCGCTGGAGCTGCTGCACGCCTGCGCGCTGGTGCACGACGACGTGATGGACGCCAGCGACACCCGCCGCGGCATGCCGGCGGCGCACCGCAGGTTCGCGGGTCTGCACCGGGGCAACGGCTGGGTCGGCTCCCCCGAGGCGTTCGGGACCGGAGCTGCGATCCTGCTCGGTGACCTGTGCTTGTCCTGGGCGGACGAGGCACTGCTGAGCTGCGGACTGCCCCAGAGGGCCATCGTGCGGGCCAAGCCTGTGTACGACCTGATGCGTACCGAGCTGATGACCGGGCAGTACCTCGATCTGTTGGAGCAGGCCCGCGGCGGGGGTTCGGTGTCCCGGGCCATGACCGTGCTGCGGTTCAAGTCTGCGAAGTACACGGTGGAGCGCCCGCTGCATGTCGGTGGCCTGCTCGCCGACGCCGACCCGGCCCTGATCGCGGCGTACTCCGGCTATGGCCTGCCGCTCGGGGAGGCGTTCCAGCTACGTGACGACGTGCTCGGGGTGTTCGGCGACCCGGATCGGACCGGGAAGCCGGCCGGCGACGACCTGCGTGAGGGTAAGCGCACCGTGCTGGTCGCTACGGCGCTGGAGGGTGCGACACCGGCGCAGGCCGCTCTGCTGCGGCGTCACCTCGGCGACCCGGCATTGGACACCGAGGGCGTCGAGGCGCTGCGCGAGGTGATCTCGAGCACAGGGGCCCTGGCCAGGTCCGAGTCCTTGATCGCCAGTCTCACCGAACAGGCGGTCCAGGTGCTGGCGGGCGCCCCCATCACCGCGAAGGCCCGCGACGTCCTCGTCGAGCTGGCGTACGCCGCCACGACGCGGACCGGCTGACCAAGCGGATCGGCGCAGCGGCAGACGCTGCGAGTCGGGCCGCGCTGTTTCGCCGTTGGGTACCGCCGGGAACCGCTTGTACTGTCAGGTGCTGTGAGCCACGACGAGCGCGAGCCCGCCGAGCCCTGGTTCGAGGACGCAGCGCCGTCCTCGACCGTCGGGTTCCTGCTTCGCTTCGCCGTCCCCGGGATGGTCGGTGCACTGCTGCTGGCGCTCGGCGCCGTCGGGGTCGGCTGGCTGCCTCCGCTGTACAACTTCGACGCGTACCCGCTCATCGGGGACCTGCGCAGCAACCTCGGCAGCTGGTTCGCCCGAGGCATGGTCATCGCTGGTGGCGCCCTGATCCTGCAGTCCTGGCTGATCCTGGGCGTGAAGGTGATGCGCGGCACCGTACGGGACCTGCACCGGCTCTGGGTCGTGCTGGCGCTGTGGTGCGTCCCACTGGTGCTGGCGCCGCCGCTGTTCAGCCGTGATGTTTACTCCTACTTCGTCCAGGGCAAGCTGTTCGTGAGCGGCCTGGACCCGTACAGCACCGGGGTCGGGGTGCTGCCGGGCTGGTTCCAGGACGGTGTGGACCCGCAGTGGATCCTGACGCCGGCACCGTACGGGCCCCTGTGGCTCTCGCTCTCGCGGGGGGTCGTGGCGCTGGTCGGGGAGAACGCGTACCTCGGCACCCTGTGTTTTCGCGCGCTGGCCCTGGCCGGCGTCGCACTCATGGCGTACTACGTGCCGCGGCTGGCCTTCCATTGCGGGATCGATGGTGCCAAGGCGCTGTGGCTGGGCGTGATGAATCCGTTGGTGCTGCTGCTGTTCGTCGTCAGCGAGCACAACGATGCGTTGATGGTAGGCCTCATGATCGCTGGGCTCACCATCGTCGCCGAGCGGCGCCCGGTCCAGGGGATCTTGCTGATCACGGCTGCTATCGCGATCAAGCCGATCGCCGTGATCGCCCTGCCCTTCGCCGGGCTGCTCTGGGCCGGCGCCAGCTCGGACCTGCGTCGGCGGATCACTCGCTGGGCCCAGACGGCGGGCATCTCCTTGGTGACGTTCTTCGGCATCTCCGCCGTCATCGGCACGGGGTACGGGTGGATCGCCGCCCTGTCCGGCCCGAGCACATACACCACGTGGCTCTCGCCCCCGACCGCACTCGGGATGATTGTGGGCAGTCTCGGGAACCACATCGGGCTCGGCGACCACACCGACGGGGCCCTGCAGGTCACCCGGGCACTGGGTCTTCTTCTCGGCGGCCTGATCATCGCGTGGCTGTGTCTGAAGCCGCAGGGGCGCACGCCGGTCCGCGGGCTGGCGCTGGCGTTCCTCGCGATAGTGGCGCTGGGCCCGACGTTCCAGACGTGGTACCTGCTGTGGATCCTGTGCCTGCTGGCGGCATCCGGGCTGACAGCGCGGGCGCTGCGGGTCGTGCTGCTGCTGATCGCCGGCGCGACCGTCTACACGCTGTGCGAGACCAGCGCCGCCCGTGGGCCGTACTTCGGCTGGAACGACGGCCTGGCGATGGTGCTGACGGTGGTCGTCATAGCGGTGGCCATCTTCGCCAGTCGACGAGAACGCATGCTGCTACTTGGTGATCCGGTCTCGCACGGATTGCTGCCCGAGGACCCGCCCTCACAGTCCCGGCACGACCGTCTGGTCATGCGACCGGCGAGCGGCTCGTGAGCCGGTCCGCGCGGTTCCACGCGTGGGTGGTCCGGCAGGCGGACCGTACCTGGGAGATCATCGACATCCTCGTCGGTTCGGACTCGCCCTGGGCCAGGACGCGACGTCCCACAGTCATGGGATGGGTCATCACGCGCGCGGTGATGCTGTTACTGCTGTTCTCGCTGGAGCGCACGATCATCAACGATGTCCTGTACTACGGCGCGGGCATGGCCCAGATCGGTCCGGACACCCCCGTCGCGGCGGTGCTGCGCGAGTACCCCACCCCCGTCCTGGCTCTGCTGGCGGTGCCACGGCTGCTGTCCGCAGGCAGCCTGACGGTGTACGTGGGCGGGTTCATCTCGATGATCCTGGTGTTCGACGCGCTCTTCACCTGGCTGCTGCGCCGCCGCGCCGGGGCGCGCCCGGGAGTCGCCGTCGCGCTGTGGCTGATCGCCGGCCCGGTCCTGGGACCCATCGCGCTGACCCGGTTCGACGTCGTCCCAGGCCTGGCCGCCGGCACCGCGATCCTGATCCTGGGCGCCCGCCCGCGTACCGCCGGCGCACTCGTGGCTGTCGGGGCCGCCGTCAAGCTGTGGCCGGCCATCCTCATCCCGGTGCTCGCGGCACCGTCGCGGACCCGTCTGCGCGTCCTCACCGGCGCCGTCGCGACAGGGGTCGTGGTGGTGGTCGCGTCGCTGGCCGTGGCCGGCTGGGACCGACTGCTCTCACCGCTGAACTACCAGGCCGACCGCGGCCTGCAGATCGAGTCGATCGCGGCGCTGCCTCTCATGGTCATCTGGTCGGTCGCCCACAACCCGTGGCAGATCACGTTCAGCAAGTTCATCACCTCCGAGATCTCAGGACCGGGGGCGAGCGCGATCAGCGCCCTGACCACCCTGGCGACGGCCGCTGTCGCGGTCTTCCTCGTGGTGCTGTGGTGGCGGGCCTGGCGGCGTCGCCCGCCGCTGACCCCGGCCCAGGTCGGGTGGCTCATGCTCGCGGTCACCACGCTGTTCATCCTCACGAACAAGGTGTTCAGCCCGCAGTACCTGTTGTGGCTGAGCCCGGTCGCGGTCGCGACGATCGCCTGCTCACCGCGTACCGACCTGGCGGTGCGCCGCTGGACGGTCCTGTTGGTCGTGGACGGGCTGATCACGCAGGTCATCTACCCGAACAGCTACGTCATGGTGATCACACCTGCTTGGTACAACCCGATCGGGGTCGCGCTGCTGGTCCTGCGCGACGTGCTGCTGGTCGGGCTGACGTGGTACGCGGTCCGGCGCGCCTGGCAGGCCACCGCGGGCGGAACCGGAGAGGATGCCTCAACGGACCTGGCCGGTCAGCCCTCCGACTCGGTCTCATCTCGCTGGTCCGGGTCGGTCGAAAGCAGCTCGAACTCATCGACGCCGTCGTCGTCATCGCCGTCGAGCAGATCCAGCGGGTCGGTGTCGTCGAGGTCGTCTCCGAGCAGCAGCACCGCGTAGGGCTTGCCTTCGCGGCCGAACCGTCTGGCGGTGTCGGTCAGGACGTCGACGGCGGTGGCGTACTCCTCGGGGTCCGACTCCGCGAACAGCGCCCAGTCCGACCACACGACGATCAGGCCCTCACCGGCGTCGAAGTCGGCCAGGCACTCCTCCAGCGCCTCCCAGCTCATCGTGAACCACTCCGGCAGCGCGAAGGCCTGGGCGCACAGCTCGAGGAAGCCCTCGCGGTCCTCCACGTCCGTGCCGTCCAGGACGATGCATCGTCGACCCAGTGTCTCTGCGGCCTGCTCGATGTCGGCAGGTGAGACCGTGTAGTGCCAGTGGGTGAGGCCGCGGGTCTCCGCCAGATCCTGTTCCCACATCCTGCTCGAGGGTTCCACCACCACCGCTCTCCCTTGCCGCCCTCGTCGCTCGCCCGACGCGTCCGCCGCTAGGCACGGTACCGAACTTGACACGACAACGGGGCTGCGCACCGGCTTCGGGGGATGACGGCCCATCGTTCAAGCAGGATCAGTGCGCTGATCAGCTGCCGTAGCTGCGACACAGCGGGTCGATAGGGCCAGGGCGGTGCAGCAGGACGATGGTGCCGTTGCGCGCCACCTCGGTGAAACCGGTCTTCAGCGCCATCTTCAGGTACGCGTTCGGCTCGGGCCCCAGGTA
>JBDTDW010000099.1:0-8057 GCA_039922855.1 Candidatus Nanopelagicales bacterium
GGACAGGCCGGTGAACACGATGATCGCGTCACGGGGAAGGTCCAGCGAGACGTCCTTGAGGTTGTGCTCGCGGGCACCACGGACGACGAGTCGATCGGCCACTGCGGTCCTCTGGTTCAGCTCACTCTGGAGTGTTCGGGCAACTCTGGGGTTCGAGTCACTCTGGGTGCGTGTCTGATCACGCATACGAGCCTTCCGGAGCCATGTTCTCGTCCTGAGTAGCAGGACGCCGGCGCCGGCAGGTTCTCCCGAGCCCCAGGCTAACCGTCAGGTCCGACAGTCCATTTCCGTGGCCGGCCCGTACCTGCTCCGGTTCCGCTGGCGGCGGACGCCAGCGCATCCCCGCGGGCTACGCTCGCCGCGTGAGCATCGGTACGAAGGCCCCTGACATGGGTCCGGACCTGCAGCACCTGGCCGAGAGCACCGGGTCACTGCTGCGGACCCTGCGCACCCTCACCGACGGCCAGGTTCGGGAGGACTCGGCCCTGCCGGGCTGGACCCGCGCCCACGTCCTGACGCACGTGGCGCGCAATGCCGATGCCATGGGCAACCTCGTCCGGTGGGCGGTCAGCGGGATCCAGGAGCCGATGTATCCCTCCGTGCAGGACCGTAACGCGGACATCGACGCCGGTGCGACAAGACCCGCGAGGGTGATCGTTGCGGACGTCGTCGCGTCCGCGGAGCGCCTCGGCACGGCTATCGCGGCCCTGGTCGCCGCGGGGCCCGAGGCGCTGGCCCGGCCGGTGGTCTTCGGCGTCCTCCGGCCGGACTCCGCCAGCTACCCGGCTGCCCGGATCGTGTCCCACCGACGGCGTGAGGTCGAGGTGCACCACGTGGACCTGGCCGCCGGATACAAGTCGCAGGACTGGCCGGACGACTTCGTGAGCGAGACCCTCGATGGCCTGTCACGGGCCCGGTGCGGCGACGCCGGGCTGGCCGGGATCACCGCTCTGGTCGCCGAGGACGGCACACGCTGGACCCTGCTCACCGAAGGCGCCGCCGCCACGGACCGGGACCTCACCGGCCCCTCGGTGTGGCTGGCGACCTGGTTGCTCGGCCGCGCTGTCCCGGACGCTCTGGCGACCTCGGACGGTTCCCCGGTCCCCGCGCCGCCTGGCATGTGACGACGCGCCACCATGGCGTGGGCGGCGAGGCGTAAGGATGTGCCATGAACTACACCGGGAACGTGGCAGTCGGCGGGCGAGCGGACGTACGAGAGCTGCCGGGTCTGGTCATCACCAAGATGGCCGTCGGACCCATGAACAACAACACATACCTGTTGCGCTGCACCGCGACCAACGAGCAGGTGCTGATCGACGCGGCCGCCGAGCCGGCCCGGATACTCGATCTGGTCGGCGACGGAGGCCTTGCTGCTGTGGTGACGACCCACGCGCACCACGACCACTGGGGGGCGCTCGCCGCGGTCGTGGCCGAGACCTCCGCTGCGACGTACGCCCACCGGGACGACGCCCCCGACATCGGGGTCGCGACGACGAACGTCCTCGTCGACGCTGACCAGGTTCCGGTGGGCAATTCCCGGCTGCGCGCGATCCACCTGATCGGCCACACCCCCGGGTCCGTCGCGCTCGCCTACGACGACCCGGACGGCCCCGACCACGTGTTCACCGGAGACTCGCTCTTCCCCGGCGGTGTGGGGCGGACCAACAGTCCCGAGGACTTCGCCTCACTGCTGGCCGGCGTCGTCGACCGGCTCTTCGCGTCCATGTCCGACGAGACCTGGATCTACCCCGGGCACGGCAGCGACACCACCCTCGGCGCCGAGCGTCCTGCCCTCGCTTCGTGGAAGGAGCGAGGCTGGTGAGCGCCGGTCCACGGGTGAGGCTGGCGGTCAGCCCGCGGTCGGCAGCGTGGCCGCGAGCAACCGGTGCGGTCCCAGCGGCAGCTCGTGCAGCAGCAGTCGGCTGCGCAGCTCACGCACACCGTGGTCGCGCTTGAGCCGGTCGATGACCGACTCGAACTCCAGCGGGTCCGCACAGACGATCCGCAGCTGGTAGTCGTATTCGCCGGTCAGTCGCATCGCGGACGTCACATGGGCGACCTCGACGAGCTGGCGTTCGAACTCGCCCCGGTCGACCCCTTCGCGGAGCCGCACGTCGCTGAGCAGCGTGAGCCCGCGGCCGAGGGCGCCGAGGCCGACGTCGGCGTGGAAACCCCGGATCACTCCGGTGCTGCGCAGTCGCCGTACCCGGTCGGCCACGGTGTTGGCGGAGAGCCGGACGGCACGGCCGAGCTCCTGGTAGGTGGCACGGCCGTCCGCGAGCAGCAAGGTGACCAGGTCACGATCAATGGCGTCCATCACGCAATCTTCGCATATCTCGGCTGTTGTCACAGTTCAGCGAGGATTACTCGACGGACACTCTCTTTCGAGCCGGATCTCCGAACCAAACTCGCCCCCACTGCTGACAGAATCAACGCCTGTGGAACTGCTGCTGCTGCGCCTCGCCATCACACCGACACTGGTGGGCCTCGTCGCCCTCGTCCAACGTCGCTTCGGGGACCTTCTCGGCGGCAGGCTGGTGGGCTTCCCGCTGACGACTGCTCCTTTCCTGCTGGTGCTGTGCCTGACCCACGGTGCGGCTCTCACCGCCGCCGCGGCGCACGGGGTCGTCGTTGGCCAGATCTCCGTGGTGCTGTTCTGCCTCACCTATGCCCGCCTCGCTCCCTACGTACGGCCCTGGGTGGCACTGGCGGTCTCGCTCGTCGGAGGCACGTCCTGCGTGCTCGGACTCGCGACCGTCGCCTCGACGTGGGCGGCAGCCGCGATCGTGCTCACGTTCATCGGGTTCGCCCTGCTGACCTGGCCGGCGATCTCACCGGGCGCCACCACGACGGCGCGGACCGAGGGCCGGTGGGAGACCCCGCTGCGGATGACCGTGGCCGGCACCGTGGTGGCGGCCCTCACCGGCGCGGCGCGGGTCCTGGGTCCAGAGCTGGCCGGGGTGCTGTCCACCACCCCGGTCATCCTTTCGGTCCTCACGCCCACGACTCACCGTGCCGCCGGCTCGCCGGCCGCCCGGCTCCTGCTGCGAGGTGCTGTCACGTCGATGCCGGCCAGTGTGATGTTCTCGGCCGTTCTGGCTTCGGCACTCACCCGGGTCGGCACGTGGCCGGCGTTCCTGCTCGCGGCGCTGGCGATGGTGCTCGCGGATGCGCTTGCGCAGCTGCTCGTCCGGCGGCCGGCGGCTCGCACCGCCCGCTCGGCGTTCGCCCACGCTGCCGCCCAGCTCGGGTAGGTCGCCAGCGGCGGAACGGTGCTAGTCGGGGTGCTCGGCCCTGCGGTCCCTGCGACCCGACACGACAAGGCTCGTGGCAGCGGTGACCGCGAGCACTCCGATGATGAGCGCCAACGAGATCTGGGTCGAGGGCACCGGTACGCCCAATGGCTCGCCGCCGTTGACGAACGGCAACGTGTTCGTGTGCATCGCTTCCAGGACCAGCTTGATGCCGATGAATCCCAGTACGACGGCCAGGCCCACGGACAGGTAGATCAGCCGGTCCAGCAGGCCACCGAGCAGGAAGTAGAGCTGGCGAAGTCCCAGCAGGGCGAACACGTTCGCTGCGAACACGACGTACGGGATCTTGGTCAGCCCGAAGATCGCGGGGATCGAGTCCAGCGCGAACAGCAGGTCCGTGGTGCCCAGCGCGACAAGCACCACGATCATGGGTGTCCAGACCATCGCTGCGCCATGCACGACGCGCAGCTTGGTACCGGAGAACTCCTGCGTGGTGGTCACGATCCGCCCGACGAACCGGACCAGTGCGGACTCGTGGAACTCCTCGTCGTCATCCTGGCCGTGGGTGCTCAGCTTGATCGCGGTGTAGACCAGGAATGCGCCGAAGATGTAGAACACCCAGCTGAACTGCGCGATGACGGCCGCCCCGATGACGATGAAGATCGCCCGTAGCACCAGCGCGATGATGATGCCCCACATGAGGACGGCCTGTTGGAGCTCACGCGGAACGTAGAAGCGAGCCATGATGAGGATGAAGACGAACAAGTTGTCCACCGACAGGCTGTACTCGGTGATCCACCCGGCGAAGAACTGCACGCCGACCTCGTGCGATGTGAAGAAGGAAAGCGCGAGCCCGAACAGCACCGCCAGGCCGACGTAGAACCCCAGCCATCGCAGGCACTCCTGCATGGACGGCACGTGCGGGCGCCGCCCGACCACCGCGAGGTCGAGCACGAAAAGGGCTGCGTACAGGGCGAACGTGGCGACCCAGAGCCAACCAGGAATTTCCTGGGTCACCGGTTGTTGCCCACCCGTCTCTCATTGCTCGCCTGGTCGACGGCAGTGGCGCATTCTCGCATTGCCACCGGGTGCCGCCACGGTCGGGATCCGCCCCGAATCCAGCAGGCCAGAGGTTTCCAGGCGTCGCCAAATCTCAAGCGTGGCCGGCCGCCTGCATCCCACGTAGCTCCTTCTTCAGCTCTCGGATCTCGTCGCGCAGCCGGGCCGCCACCTCGAAGGCCAGCTCGTCGGAGGCGGCCACCATCTGATCGGTGAGCTGGCCGATCAGGTCGGCCAGGTCACGGGCCGGCAGGCTCGCGAACTCGCTGGCATGGGCCCCCGCCGCGGTGGCCAGCATCCCGGGCACCGGCGCCTTGCCCCGCGACTGGTTTCGACCTGAGCCCAGCATGACGTATGTGTCGGCGACCTCCTGGGACACGATGTCGGTGATGTCGGCGATCTTCTTTCGCAACGGCGTCGGGTCGATCCCGTTGGCCGTGTTGTACGCGACCTGCTTGGCCCGGCGACGGTTCGTCTCGTCGATGGCCTTGGCCATCGACGGGGTGATCGAGTCGGCGTACATGTGCACCTGGCCCGAGACGTTGCGGGCGGCTCGGCCGATGGTCTGGATCAGGGACGTCCCAGAACGCAGGAACCCCTCCTTGTCGGCGTCCAGGATTGCCACGAGAGACACCTCCGGCAGGTCCAGCCCTTCACGGAGCAGGTTGATGCCGACCAGGACGTCATACTCCCCCAGTCGCAGCTCGCGCAGCAGCTCAACCCGACGCAGGGTGTCCACCTCGGAGTGCAGGTAGCGCACCCGGATCCCCTGCTCGAGCAGATAGTCGGTCAGGTCCTCGGACATCCGCTTGGTCAAGGTGGTCACCAGGACCCGCTCGTTGCGCTCGGTGCGCAGCCGGATCTCGTGGATCAGGTCGTCGATCTGGCCCTTGGTCGCCTTCACGACGACCTCTGGGTCGACCAGACCGGTGGGCCGGATCACCTGCTCGACCACGTCGAAGCCGACCCGGTTGAGCTCGTACGGGCCAGGGGTCGCCGACAGGAAGACCGTCTGGCCTACCCGGTCGAGGAATTCTTCCCACCGCAGCGGCCGGTTGTCCATCGCACTCGGTAGTCGGAAGCCGTGCTCGACCAGGGTGCGCTTGCGGCTCATGTCGCCTTCATACATGGCGCCGATCTGCGGCACCGTGACGTGGGACTCGTCGATGACCAACAGGAAGTCGTCCGGGAAGTAGTCGAGCAGGCAGTTGGGGGCCGATCCGGGTTCGCGGCCGTCGATGTGGCGGGAGTAGTTCTCGATTCCGTTGCAGAAGCCGACCTGCCGCATCATCTCCAGGTCGTACGTGGTCCGCATCCGAAGTCGCTGCGCCTCAAGCAGGTTTCCCTGCCGCTCCAGCTCTGCCAGTCGTGTCTCCAGCTCCGCCTCGATACCGATGACTGCTCGCTCCATGCGCTCGGGCCCGGCGACGTAGTGGGTGGCGGGGAACACGTAGAGCTCGGCGTCCTCCGTGAGCACCTCCCCCGTGACCGGGTGCAGAGTCATCAGCCGCTCCACCTGGTCGCCGAACATCTCGATGCGCACGGGGTGCTGCTCGTAGACCGGGAAGACCTCGACGGTGTCTCCACGGACACGGAACGTGCCACGGGTGAACGCCAGGTCGTTGCGGGTGTATTGGATCGAGACCAGGTGCCGCAGCAGCAGGTCCCGGTCCCATTCGTCCCCCACGCGCAGGCGCAGCATGCGGTCGACGTATTCCTGCGGAGTGCCGAGGCCGTAGATGCACGAGACCGTCGCGACCACGATGACGTCGCGGCGAGTCAGGAGGGAGTTGGTTGCGGAGTGCCGAAGCCGCTCAACCTCGTCGTTGACCGAGCTGTCCTTCTCGATGTAGGTGTCCGACTGCGGGATGTAGGCCTCGGGCTGGTAGTAGTCGTAGTAGCTGACGAAGTACTCGACGGCATTGTTCGGCAACAGCTCGCGGAACTCGTTGGCCAGCTGAGCGGCCAAGGTCTTGTTCGGCGCCATGACCAGGGTGGGCCGTTGCACCTGCTCGACGAGCCAGGCCGTGGTCGCGGACTTCCCGGTGCCGGTCGCCCCGAGCAGCACGCTCTCGTGGACTCCGGCCTCGATCCGCCGGGTGAGCTCGGCGATGGCCGTCGGTTGGTCGCCGGAGGGGATGTAGTCGGAGACGACGCGGAACGGCGCAACGCGGCGCTGCAGGTCGGAGACGGGTCGAGTCATGCCCCCACGCTACGGCGACCCCCCGACAGCAGACCCCCGGGAGCCAGGGGGGTGCGTTGGACGGTTGGCTTGGATGATCTCGAGAGGAGATCGTCCAACCCAGTCACCCAGCGAGACCCTCAGGCGGCCTGGCGCTGGTAGAGCCCGACCGCGTAGGCCGGCCAGAACCGGCCGGCGGGAGGGTCACCTGGACGGCAGGACCCGTCGGACACCCCGGGGGTCTTCACCCACAGGTATGCGTCGACCAGCGGGTCTGCGGTGGTGGTCGTCGGTGCCTGGCCGAGCCCACGCCCAGGGGGGTTGCACCAGTTCAGAGCCGCGCTAGGAGGGGCACCGCGGCCGCTGCGCGACGTGTCGATCACGAAATGCGCGCCGCCGAGGATGGCGCTGATGGCGTGTCCGTACGCCGTCTCGGCCGCCGTGCTGTCGAAGTTGGACACGTTCAGCGCGAACCCGTTCGCCCGACCGACTCCCGCTGCCCTGAGCCGCTGGGCCATGACCGCTGGGCTCTGCCAGCCGGCATGCCCGCCGTCGAGGTAGACCCGTGCCCCGACAGCGGTCAGCAGGTCCACCGCCTGGTTCAGGACCAGGAGCCGATCTGACTGCCCGGCCGGGGCCAAGCAGTCGAGCTGGGCGAGGGCGTCAGGCTCGAGGATGACGATCGGGGCCAAGCCGGAGATGCCGTGAGCCAGCGCGGTGAGCCAGGTGAGGTACGCCTCGGACGTGGCAAGGCCACCGGCCGAGAAGCCCTTGCAGTCGCGGTCCGGGATCGCATAGATCGCGATCACGGCAACCTTGCCGACCTCGTGGGCAGGCTGCGCGGCCCGACGGGCTACCTCGCCGACCTGGTCGCTGGGGACCCAGTCGCCGAGCCAGTCGGCCACCGGCTGGGACGCGATATACGTGAGGGCAGCAGGCACCACCGGATTCTCCTTGCGTGGCAGGCCTTGCAGTGCCTGGGCCACGACGGAGTCCGGGGCCACGTAGAGCGTTGTCCCAGGGACGGGGGCCATCGCCGGAGGCGCCTGCTGCGGGGAGGCGCATCCGCCCAGGGCGGCCACCATCGTGCCGAACACGATCGTCCGCAGCAGGCTGCTCCTCAGCACGACCGTCAGACTATGCGACGGCCGGCCGAAAGGGCGACGTCCAGATGGGCCGTACGGGTGGGACTCGATCACCCTTGGTAGTAGAAACGGGTTCGCTCGCGTGGCGTAGGCGCCACCAGGTCTCACACTCAGTGACCTGAATGGAAACGGTGCCTGACAGAGGGTATCGGGCTAGCGTGGCCCCGCCACAGGACTCCGCGCGATGGGATGGGTGAGGGTAGGTGTCCGTCGACCTGCGAACGCAGCTGGTACCGCCACGTCGCGCGGATGCGAGCAGATCCGGCGGCATCCACGCCGTCGTGCTGGATGAGTCCGCCACCACGCTGCCGACCCCTCCCACAGCGGACGAGCGCGACCTCTACTTCGGCCCGCAGTGGCGCTGGGTCATGGTCGTGGCGTTCGCGAGCACGCTGATCATCGTCATCGGCCTCGGCA
>JBDTDW010000100.1:0-2640 GCA_039922855.1 Candidatus Nanopelagicales bacterium
CCCGAGGAGGACAGGTACCAGAGCTGGTAGACCTTCCCCGGTGGCGGGGTCGGCAGGCCCTGGGTCACGATGACGGCCTGGTCCAGCGACACCGAGGACACCACAGCGCCACGGCCACCGCCGCTGACCTGCCCGGTCATCGTGGCCGCGTCGGGAGCGGTGAGAACCGCACTGACCTGGGCGGCGGCGACCCGCGCCTGGTCGAGGTCGTTCGAGAGCACGGACGCTCGCCAGCCGAGGCCGCCGGCGACGACCAGTAGCGCGGCGGCGGCAACGGCCAGGCTGCGGCCGGCCCAGCGTCGGCGCGGCATTGCCAGAACAACACCGCCTTCCCGGTGGCGGGCACCGTCCTGTGACGAGGTATCAGGTCCGCCGGTCGCGGGTTGTTCGGGTTCGATCGCGCCTTGGGTGGGAGCCAGCTGCGGGGTCGTGGCCACGGCGGCCAGGACCGAGGCACGTAGCGAAGCCGGCGGATCGGCCGCAAGACCGGACCCCAACTGCGAGGTCGTGGCGAGCAGCCCGGGCAGCTCGGACCGGCAGCTCGTGCAGCCGCGCAGGTGGGACTCGAACAGCGCCATCTCGGCCGGATCGAGGGCATCCAGGGCGTACCCCCCGAGGAGCAGGTGGATATCGGGTCGGTCGGGCTGAGTGCTCATCGCCAGGCCCCCTCAGTCATCGCGGCATCCACGCCGAGCGCATCTCGAAGCCGGATGAGCCCGTCGCGCATCCGCGTCTTCACCGTCCCCAACGGGATTTCGAGCAACGCTGCCACGTCGGCCTGGGTGTGTCCGCCGTAGTACGCCAGCACGATGCTCTCGCGCTGCAGCTCGGTCAGGTTCGCGAGTGCGGCGCGGACCCGCTCGGCGTCAAGTCGGATCTGCACCTGCTCGGCGACCTCGTCGAACGGGACTGACGGGGACATGACCCCGGTCGTGGCGGAGGCATGGTCACGGTCCGCCGCGGCCTGTGCCGACCGGACCCGGTCGACTGCACGCCGGTGCGTCATCGTCAGGATCCAGGTTCGTACGGTCCCCAGGGAGGCGGAATACCGCGTTGCCTTTCGCCACACCTCGAGCATGACCTCCTGCGCCACCTCCTCGGCCTGGGCAGGGTCGCGGACGACGCGTCGCGCAAGCCCGAACACGGAGGCGGCGAGTGCGTCATACAGCTGCGCGAACGCGTCCTCGTCGCCGCGAGCGACACGTGACATGAGTGCCCCGAGGAGATCGTCCTGATCGCTCACGGGCCCCACGCTGCCACGGTGATCCCGGTTCGCGCGCATTGGAGCACCAGGGGACAGTGCAGCCGCCGGCGTCGAGGCCCAGGAAGGGGCTGCTCCGACGAGCCTGAGGTGTCGGGTCCGGGATGCGGAGGTGGCCATGGGATGTGACGTGGTCCTGTCGCGGCGTCAGTGTCTCGGTGCCGCGACAGAGTCGGTGAGGCACCGGACTGGGTGCGCAGTGGCGGTGATCCGGGGCGTTGCTCTGGTGCCAGACATGAGGGACCTCCTGGTCGGCTCGGGCGATCGTGGCGTTCATCGATTGTTCGCAGCCGAGCGATGCGCGGATTGGTGGCCGGCGGACGGCGAAGCCGGTGTCAGGACGGGGATCGTCGCAGGGCGTCTAGGGCGAGCATGGCGACGTGCAGTGAGACGCAGCTCTCGACGTCGTCGAGGTCGACGCCGAGGACGGACTCGATGCGCTCGAGCCGCTCGTAGAGGCTGGGACGTGACAGGTGTGCCGCCTCCGCGGCGGCGGACTTGTTCCGCCCGCACTCCAGGTACGTGCGAAGAACGGGCACCAGGGCTGCGCCCTTGCGGTCGGCGCTGTCATGAGTGAGCAGGGAACCGAGCTCGCGCTCGACGTAGGTTTGCAGCCGGTCGTCGTCGCGCAGCAGGTGCAGCAGGCCACGCAGGCGCACGTCGGGCAGTCGGTAGAAGCGGTACGCGGGTGCGCCGGCCGGCGCTGCGTCCGCAACCTGCATCGCTTCCAGGAACGCGCGTCGTGCGTCCCGCGGGGACGGTACGACCGAGCCGACGGCCATGACCCAGTCATCGGTGCCGGCCGGTGAGCGGCCCGAGGCCGCTCGCGCCGACAGCGCGTCGGACAGACGGTCCAGCACCGGGTCGACGTTCGAGCGCAGCGGCAGCGACAGCAGCACTCCGATGCTGCTGTCGTCGATACCTCCGATGACGGCGACGGAATGCGCGTCACGAACCGCCGCGGCGACGTCTTCGGTGAAGTCGCGCAACCTCTCCTGGACCACGAGCACCGGTCCGGACGGTGCCGGTGTCAGGCGGAACACGACGGCAACCAGGGCCCTGCCCTCCAACGAGACCCCGAGGGCACGGGCTCGCACCGTCACGTCCGCTACCGGTGCCGACGCGGTGAGCAGGTCCTGCAACAGCGTGCGGTGCGTCTGGCGCTCCAGGCTCTCGCGGTCGCGCTCGACCAGCCGGGAGAGCGCCACGGTCGCTGCGCCACGCTCCATAAGCACCTCGTCGCGGGCGTTCACCCCGTCTGCGGAGAGCAGGACGAGCCGGCCCCAGTCCTGGCCCCGAGCCCCCACGGCTGTCACGAGCCAGCCGGCGTGCGGGTCGTAACCGGTGCGGTCCGGCACCCGGACCGACCGGCTGCGTGC
>JBDTDW010000101.1:0-5076 GCA_039922855.1 Candidatus Nanopelagicales bacterium
CGAACAAGGAGCTCGACATCAACACGCTGTCGAACCCGGCAGCGCTGCAGGCAGCCATCACGGCGTTCGAGAACTCCTGACCCGTTCCGGATCGCCCCGGCCGGGGCTCCCGGCCGGCAGGGCGGGCCGAGGACAGGACGTAGGGTGCTCAGGTGATGCCGAATGACCGGTGCTGACCGGTGAACCTGACCGATCGGCTGGCGTTCATCCCGAGCCCCTCGGTGGGGGTGTGGCACCTCGGCCCGTTCCCGATCCGGGCGTACGCGCTGTGCATCATCGCCGGGATCGTCGTGGCGGTCTGGCTGGGCAACAAGCGTTACGTCGCGCGCGGTGGACGACCCGGGACGGTGGCGGACATCGCCGTCTGGGCGGTCCCGTTCGGCATCGTCGGCGGTCGCCTGTACCACGTGGCCACGGACTGGCAGATCTACTTCAGTTCGCAGGGCAGGGGTTTCTGGGCGGCGTTCGAGATCTGGGACGGCGGGTTGGGCATCTGGGGCGCTGTGGTCCTTGGCGCGGTCGGCGCGTGGATCGCATGCCGGCGCCTGGGCATACCCCTTCCGCCGATGGCCGACGCGATCGCACCGGGCATCGCGCTCGCGCAGGCGATGGGCCGGTGGGGCAACTGGTTCAACCAGGAGCTGTTCGGGCGTCCGACGACCGTGCCGTGGGCGCTGCAGATCGACCCGGCGCACCGACCCGTCGGGTACGAGCAGTACGCGACGTTCCAGCCGACGTTCCTCTACGAGTCGATCGGGCTGGTGGTCCTGGCGTTCGTGTGCATCTGGGCCGACCGGCGCTTCCAGATGGGCCACGGCCGGGTCTTCGCCCTCTACGTGCTGCTCTACACGATCGTGCGCGGCATCGTCGAGGACCTGCGCATCGATGAGGCGCACCACTTCTTCGGGATCCGCCTCAACGACTTCACCGCGATCCTGGTCGGACTGGGAGCCCTGGCGTACCTGATCATCAGCGCCCGTCGCCACCCGGGCCGCGAGGCGGTGGTCGACCCCCGCCCTCAAGAGGGCGCCCCGTCCCCTGAAGCATCCCCGGTCCCCGAAGACGAGCCCGTCCCAGACTCCCCCAGCTAGCCTTGATCTTCCCAAGGGGAAGATCAAGGCAGTTCAACTGCCATGATCGCCCTCTTGGGAAGAAAACTGCAGTGGGTGGATGATCGACTTCGGGGGTGACCTGGGGTCGCTTATGGTCTGGCCATGGGCGAATTCAGCTCGCGGGCCGACAGTGAGCAACACGACCACAGTCATCGAGACGTCACGGGTGGGTGGCTGCGGCCGTCGGTCTTCGGCGCGATGGACGGCCTGGTCAGCAATGCGTCACTGATGGCGGGGGTGGCCGGTGGTACCAGCGCGGCTGGCGCCGGGCGGGCCGCCATCGTGCTGGCGGGGCTGGCCGGACTGGTGGCGGGGGCGTTCTCGATGGCGGCGGGGGAATACACCTCGGTCGCGTCCCAGGCCGAGCTTGCGCAGGCGGAGTTCGACGTGGAGCGCCGAGAGCTCGAGCACAACCCGGAGTCCGAGGCCGACGAGCTGACCGCCATCTGGGTACGTCGCGGCGTCGACGAGGAGCTGGCTCGCGAGGTGTCGCGCCAGCTTGGTCGCAACCCTGAAGCCGCCCTGGAGGTCCATGCGCGCGAGGAGCTCGGCGTGGCACCTGGTGACGTGCCCAGCCCGTGGCTGGCTGCCGGGTCCTCGTTCGCGTCGTTCACCGTGGGCGCGCTGATCCCGATGCTGCCGTACCTGTTCGGCGCCCAGTCGTTCGTGCTGTCCGCGGTGCTGTCCGTGGTGGCGCTCTTCTTCGCGGGGGCGATCGTCTCGCGGGTCACGGCACGCTCCTGGTGGTACTCCGGAACCCGCCAGCTCGCACTGGGGGTGCTCGCGGCCGCCGTGACGTATCTCGTCGGCACCTTGGTCGGTCACCTCCTGAGCTGACCCACCCCCGGTCGCGGTACGACACCACGCGATGTGATCCGGCCATCTCCGGGACCAGTCCTCGCGTCACGGTACGGCGACGCGCCCCGATGTCGCTGCCCGCGCGAGCGCCCGCGGTCCCGCTCCGCTACTGTTCGCGCCACCAGCGGCCATCGTCGTCCGCCCACCACCTGACGAGCCCGGTTCCACCACGGACCGGCTCCGGACCAGGCAGACGACGGGAGCGCCTCACGTGTACTCCGCCATCCCCAGGTCCCAGGGCCTCTACGACCCCGCGATGGAGAAGGACGCCTGCGGGGTGGCCTTCGTGGCCCGGCTCTCCGGCACCCCCGGTCACGACGTCGTCGAGCAGGCCCTGCAGGCACTGTCGAACCTGGACCACCGCGGTGCGCACGGCGCGGACAGCGACAGTGGCGACGGCGCCGGGATCCTTGTCCAGGTGCCCGACGCCTTCCTGCGCGCCACCGTCCCGTTCGAGCTGCCGACCCCCGGTGCGTACGCCACCGGCATCGCGTTCCTCCCCGACGACGACGAGGCCGTGGCACAGGCGGTCAAGGCCGTCGAGACGATTGCGTACGAGGAGGGCCTGACCGTCCTGGGCTGGCGCGAGGTCCCCGTCGACCCCACGGGCCTGGGGGCCAGGGCGGTGGCCGTCATGCCCCGGCTGCGCCAGCTGTTCCTGTCTGCCGCAGACGGGACCGGTGACGATGCCTCCGGGATCGCGTTGGACCGCCGCGCGTTCTGCCTCCGCAAGCGGGTCGAGCACCAGGTGGACGTGTACTTCCCGTCGCTTTCGGCCCGCACCCTGGTCTACAAGGGCATGCTCACGACCGGTCAGCTCGCGTCATTCTTCCCCGACCTGTCCGACGCCCGTTTCGCCTCCGCGTTGGCTCTGGTGCACTCCCGTTTCTCCACCAACACTTTTCCGTCCTGGCCGCTAGCTCATCCATACCGGTTCGTCGCACACAACGGTGAGATCAACACCGTCAAGGGCAACCGCAACTGGATGCACACGCGCGAGGACCAGCTGGCGACCGACCTGATCCCCGGCGACATCGCGCGGGTGCTACCGGTCTGCACAGCCGGCGGCAGCGACTCAGCATCGTTCGACGAGGTCCTGGAGCTGCTGCACCTCACCGGCCGCAGCTTGCCCCACGCGGTCCTGATGATGATCCCGGAGGCGTGGCAGAACAACACCGAGATGGATCCGGACCGCAGCGCCTTCTACCAGTTCCACGGCACCCTCATGGAGGCGTGGGACGGCCCGGCGAACGTCTGCTTCACCGACGGCACGGTCATCGGCGCGGTGCTCGACCGGAATGGGCTGCGCCCCGGACGGTTCTGGGTCACCGACGACGGGCTCGTCGTGCTGGCGTCCGAGACCGGCGTGCTGGCGATCGAGCCGGAGCGAGTGGTACGCAAGGGTCGGCTGGCGCCGGGCCGGATGTTCCTCGTCGACACCGCTGCGCACCGGATCGTGGAGGACGAGGAGATCAAGGCCGACCTCGCTTCGCAGGCGCCGTACCGCGAGTGGCTGCACGCCGGCCTGATCCACCTCGACGACCTGCCCGAGCGCGAGCACGTCGTTCACACGCACGCCTCCGTGGTACGTCGCCAGCAGACGTTCGGCTACTCCGAGGAGGAGCTGCGCATGGTTCTGGCGCCCATGGCGTGCACCGGCGCGGAGGCCATCGGGTCGATGGGCACCGACTCCCCGATCGCGGTGCTCTCGGACAAGCCTCGGCTGCTGTTCGACTACTTCAGCCAGCTGTTCGCGCAGGTGACCTCCCCCCGCTCGATGCGATCCGGGAGGAGCTGGTCACGTCCCTGTCCAGCCCGATCGGTCCCGAGGTGAACCTGCTCACCAGCTCCCCTGTCCACTGCCGCCAGGTGGTCCTGCCGTTCCCGGTGGTCGACAACGACGAGCTGGCAAAGCTGTTGCACATCAACGCCGACGGGGACCAACCAGGTCTCGCGGCGTGCAAGGTGTCCGGGCTCTACCGCGTCGACGGGGAAGGTGCTGGGCTGGCACAGCGCCTCGAACAGATCTGTGCTGAGGTCTCGCGCCACATCGGCGAGGGCAAGCGTTTCGTCGTCCTGTCCGACCGCGACAGCGACGCGGACCTGGCACCGATCCCGTCGCTGCTGCTGACCTCGGCCGTGCACCACCACCTGATCCGCAGCAGGGAACGTACGAAGGTAGGGCTGCTGATCGAGGCCGGTGATGTCCGCGAGGTGCACCACGTCGCCCTGCTGATCGGTTATGGCGCCGCCGCGGTGAACCCGTACCTGGCCATGGAGAGCGTCGAGGACCTGGCTGCGGCGGGTCGGATCGAGGGGGTGTCACCGGACAAAGCGGTGCGAAACCTGGTGAAAGCCCTCGGCAAGGGCGTGTTGAAGGTCATGAGCAAGATGGGCATCTCGACCGTCGCGTCGTACCGCGGTGCCCAGGTCTTCGAGGCAGTAGGACTGTCCCACGAGCTCGTGGAGCGCTGGTTCACCGGGACGACGTCCCGGCTCGGTGGTGTCGGCATCGACGTCGTCGCGGCGGAGGTCGCCCAGCGTCATGGCGCCGCGTACCCCCCCGGTGGACTTTTTCCCCCGCACCGCAGGCTGACGGTCGGGGGCGAGTACCAGTGGCGCCGCGAGGGCGAGCCGCACCTGTTCGACCCAGAGACCGTGTTCCGGCTGCAGCACGCCACCCGTACCGGCCGCTCCGACGTGTTCCGTCAGTACACCGACCGCGTCGATGACCAGTCCCGCCGGCTCATGACGCTGCGCGGGCTGCTGCGGTTCCGGGACGGCGTACGCGCCCCGGTGCCCCTCGCCGAGGTCGAACCGGTGTCAGAGATCCTCACGCGCTTCTCCACGGGCGCCATGTCGTACGGCTCCATCTCCCAGGAGGCACACCAGACCCTCGCCGTCGCGATGAACCGGCTGGGCGCCAAGTCCAACACCGGGGAAGGGGGGGAGGACCCGGAGCGGTTCGTACCGCTGCCCAACGGGGACTCCCGACGCTCGGCCATCAAGCAGGTCGCGTCCGGCCGGTTCGGCGTCACGAGCGAGTATCTCGTCAGCGCCGACGACATCCAGATCAAGATGGCGCAGGGTGCCAAACCGGGCGAGG
>JBDTDW010000102.1:0-4752 GCA_039922855.1 Candidatus Nanopelagicales bacterium
CCCCTCGCACGAGCCGGCCCACCGCGGGCGAGAGTACGTCACCGGCCGGCACGGCAGCGGGAGGCCGTGCGTGCCGGTCCCTTCGCAACCGAGCCGCGCCGTACCTCTCGGGGCCGCTGATTGATTCGCGCCGCCGGCACTCGGGCGCCTCTTGCTCAGCGACCGGCCAGTCCCGGCGGCGGCGTGTCGGCAAGCTCGACGGTCTGGGGCCAGGGCGTACGCCCTGCCAGCCGGAACCAACGCACCAGGCGGCGGCGGCGCAGCTCCCGGGCGGATGCGACAGCGTCGTTGTGGAACCGTCGTGCCAGCTCGACCCGGCGGCACCCTGCCGCGAGCTCGGTGAGCAGCTCGGTGGCGTCCGGGTCCGGGGGGTCGCCGTCGCGCTCCCCGAGGACATCGGTCGTGTCCTCATCGGAGGCGAACACCTCCCCGAGGACTCGCGTGAGCCCGCTCTCGGCCGCCGAGCGACTTGCCTCGTCGGCAGGATCCACCGTCGCGGCACGGCGCGCGGCGTCACCGAGCACCAAGCTGGTGGCCGGGTCGAGCAGTCCGCTGTCGGCCAGGTCTGTGGACAGCGCAGCCCGACGGAGCAGCTGTGCGTCCAGAGCGGCTGCCGCAGTCTCGATGCGCTGGTGCACACGGTCCAGCCGACCCGCCGTGGCTGACAGGTAGACCACCACCCCCCCGAGCAGCAGGAGCAGCAGGAGCAGGTTGGTGATGCGGTCGGTGCTCATGAGGTGGCGTCCCTGTCACGCCGCGAGAGCCGCCCGACGAGCTGGCCCCGGAAGTCCTCGCGCACCTTCTCCCCCGACGTCGTGACCGACTCGTACACCTCGACGACCTGCTTGGCGACCTGCACCCAGTCGAAGCGCTGTACGAACGCGCGCCCCGCAGCCGCGGTCCGCGCCCACTGCGCCGGGTCGCCGAGCAGCTCGATGGCCGCGCTGGCGAGGGCGTCCGGGTCCCCCATCGCGAACAACGTCCCGGCGCGGCCGTCGTCGAGGACCCGGCGGAACGCATCGAGGTCGCTGGCCAGGACCGGTGTACCGCTGGCCATCGCCTCGGTCAGCACGATGCCGAAGCTCTCCCCGCCGGTGTGGGGGGCGGCGTACAGGTCGACGGAGTGGAAGGCCCGTACCTTGTCCTCCTCCGAGACCCTCCCGAGGAACACGACGTGATCGCGCAGGTGCGCCGGCACAGAGGCTCGTACGGCATCCACGTCACCGGGGCCGGCCACCAGCAGCCGCGTCCGTGGTTGCGCGCGAAGGATCGCCGGGAGTGCGGCAATCAGGACCTGCAGCCCCTTGCGCGGCTCGTCGATGCGACCGATGAAGAAGATCGCCGGCCCGTCCCCCGGCCACCCCGGCAACGGTTCGGCGTGCTCGAACCTGGCGCAGTCGACCCCGTTGGGGATCAGCACCGCGTCGCCGCCGAGGTGGTCGACAAGGGTTTTGCGCGCGGCCTCGCTCACCGCGATCGGTCCCGACACCTTCTCCAGCACCGCCTGTGCGAGCCAGTACCCCGCCATGAGCGCTCGCGACCGCGTCATCGCCGAGTGCCAGGTGGCCACGATCGGGCCGCGCGCCGCCCAGCACGCCAGGGCCGGCAGGCTCGGCGAGGCCGGTTCGTGCACGTGCAGCACGTCGAAATCACCCTCGCGCAACCAGCGACGTACCCTCCGGACCGCCACCGGACCGAACGCGATGCGCGCCACCGAACCGTTGTACGACACCGCGACCGGCTTGCCCGCCGAGACAACGTACGGCGGCAGCTCGCTGTCGTCCTCCGCCGGTGTCAGGACGCTGACCTCGTGCCCGAGGCGTCGCAACGCGATCGCGAGCTCCGCGACGTGCGCGCCCACCCCACCGGGCTCGCACCAGTCGTACGGGCAGACCAGCCCGACCTTCACGACGTGGGCTTCCTCGTCGGGTCGAGGTCGTCGGTCCACAGCCGCTGCAGCATGTGCCAGGAGTCCGGGCGCGCTGCGATACCGGCACCGAACGCGTCGGCGACGAGCTGGGTCGCGAGGTGGATGCGCTCCGGTTTCGTTCCCTCCGTCGGGATCTCGATGGCCGGGTGGAAGTGCACGTGGTTGTGGCCGGCCTCCGTCCACAATGTCGGTGCCAGGAGCACAGCACCGGTCTGGACGGCGAGGGCTGCCGGGCCGGCTGGGAAGCGGGCTTCGGCACCGAAGAAGTCCACCGGCAGCCCGCCTGCCGTGAGGTCCCTGTCCCCGAGCAGGGCGACCAGACCGCCAGCGCGCAGTCGACGCAGCAGTGTCGGGAACGGCGGATCGCCACCGGTCAGTGGCAGCACCTCCATTCCCAGGGAGCGGCGGAAGTCGAGGAACTTCTGGTACAGATCCTCAGGTTTGAGCCGTTCGGCAACGGTGACGACGGTCGTGTACTTCACGCAGGCCCACGCACCAGCGTGGTCCCAGTTGCCCATGTGTGGCAGGACGCACACCACCCCACGGCCAGAGGCGAGGGCGGCGGCGAACACGTCCTCGCCGTGGATCACGATCGAGTCGCGGATCCGTTCCCGGCTCCATCCCGGCATCCGGAACGCGTCGCACCAGTAGCGCAGATAATTGCGCATCCCCTGATGCGACAGTGCACGAACCTCCGCCTGTGTCGCCCCAGGTCCGAGCACCCGCGCGAGGTTGGACTCCAAGCGGCGTACCTGCGGTCCCCGGCGCACCCATGAGGCGTCGGCGATCCGCTCGAACGAGCCGTACGCCACCGGCTCGGGCAGCCGGCGCACCAGCGCCCACCCGGCCGCGAAACCCCGCTCCGCCACGAGCTCGCTCAGGTCGCTCATGACGGGGTGCCCGATTCGCCGCGAGGGTCACCGGTTTCGGGCAGAGCGAGCTGGCGGCGGACGTGGACGACCCGCTGCAGCACCGTCACCCAGGTCAGGACTGCCAGGCCCCACAGCACAGCCGGCAGGACGTACGGGACCCCGAAGCCGTACAGCAGCGCCGCCCCGAGTGCGGCCATCAGCCGCTCGGAGCGCTCGGCGATACCGACGTTGCACTCGACGCCGATCGACTCGGCGCGGGCCTTCGCGTACGACACCACGAACGCACCGACCAGGCATGCAAGCGCAGCCGCGGTCGTGCGGGAGTCCGAGGCCCGCACGAACCCGAGCAGCAGGCCACCGAACACCGCACCGTCAGCGACGCGGTCCAGCGTCGAATCCAGGAACGCGCCCCACGGGCCCTGCCGGCCCGACATGCGCGCCATGGTCCCGTCGATCAGGTCACTGAACGCGAAGACCCCGATGATGACGGCCCCGAGTGCCCACTGCCCGCGGGGGAAGAACACCAACGCGGCCACGGAAGCGCCGACGGTTCCGAAGATCGTGACGGCATCCGGGGACACCCGCAGCCGCAGCAGCCCTCGAGCCAGCGGGTCGATGACGTGGGCCGCCACGGCGCGCGCACCAGCGTTGTTGAGCATCTGCGGCAAGACACCTTCAGCCGGGAGCGTGGGCCTGGTGAGTCTAGTGACTGCGGCGTGGCGTCCGCCGGGTCCTGGGTACGAGTGACGACGTGGCCGGCAGGGGAAGGGCAGCGTGCCGCCAGTCCGGACGAACCGGTTGCCCGGCGCCGCGACGAGGTGAAGTGTGGTGACCCCGAGGCCGGCTTCGAGGGCCGCACGAGCACGAGGAGGCGGTCCGTGGCCGAAAGAGCAGAACGGGCGGCCGTCGGGACGACGCCGGACTCCCCGAGGAGCATCCGTAACGTCGTCCTGGTCGGACCGCCCGGTTCAGGCAAGACCACCCTCGTCGAGTCCTTGCTCGTGTCAGCCGGTGTGCTCAACCGGGCCGGGCGGGTAGAGGACGGCACCACGGTCACCGACCACGACGAGGCCGAGCTGCGGCAGCAGCGCTCTGTGTCGTTGGCGGTGGCCCCGCTCACGGTCGGCGGCATGAAGATCAACCTGTTGGACACCCCGGGCTACGCGGACTTCGTCGGCGAGCTGCGGGCCGGACTGCGTGCCGCCGATGCCGCCCTTTTCGTGGTTGGTGCCGTCGACGGGGTGGACGCGGCCACGGTGATGCTCTGGGAGGAGTGCGCCGCGGTCGGCATGCCAAGGGCGGTGGTCGTCACCAAGCTCGACAAGGAACGGGCCGACTTCGAGGAGACCGTCGCGGTCTGCCAGCGCGTGTTCGGGGAGGGTGTACTCCCTCTGTGGCTTCCCATGCATGGTGACGATGGCGCACCGGCCGGACTCATCGGACTACTGACGCAACAGATCTACGACTACTCCTCCGGCGAGTGCGTCATGCGTGCACCGGACGCGGCGCACGTCCCGCTCATCGAAGGAGCTCGCGCAGCATTGATCGAGGCGATCATCGCGGAGTCCGAGGACGAGTCCCTCATGGACCGTTACATCGCCGGTGAGGAACTCGACGCGGATACCCTCATCGCGGACCTGGAGACCGCTGTCACAAGAGCGTCCTTCTTCCCCGTCCTGCCCGCCGCCAGCAGCCCCGCGGGCTTCGGGGCGCCGGAGCTGCTCGACGGAATCGTCCGCGCCTTCCCGTCACCGAGCGAACGCGCTCTGCCGGCCGCGACCACGCCGGCCGGCAAGCCGGTGGCTCCGCTGGCGAGCGACCCACGCGGCCCACTCTGCGCCGAAGTCGTCAAGACAACCAGTGACCCGTACGTCGGCCGGGTGTCGTTGGTGCGTGTGTTCTCCGGGACGCTGCGCCCTGACACCCCGGTCCACGTGTCGGGGCACTTCG
>JBDTDW010000103.1:0-4547 GCA_039922855.1 Candidatus Nanopelagicales bacterium
ACTGGTGGGACACCATCGCACCCTTGGGCAGTGCGGTGGTGCCTGAGGTGAACAGGATCTGCCAGATGTCGTCCGCATGGATCTCGATGTCCGGCTCGGTTGTGGGGTGGCCGGCCGCGAACTCCGCGAACGTGATGCTGCCCTCCACGGCCCCGCCCCCGATGGGGATCGTCTCTGCGGGCCGCACGTCGCTGGCCGTGAACGGTTCGCGCGCCCGCGGCCACAGCTCGGCGTCCACCAGGGCGAAGCGAGGCTTGGTTGTGGTGAGCACGTGGCTTACGACGTCCTGCGCCAGCCCCGGGTTCATGGGGACTGCGACGAGCCCCGCCTTCGCGATCGCGATCTTCGTCAGGTACGCCTCGACGGAGTTCTCGCAGAACAGCGCGACGCGGTCACCGCGAGCCAGTCCTTGCGCCAGCAGGGCGTTCGCGACCTGGTTGGCCAGCTCGTCGGCCTGTCGGTAGGTCAGTCGCTCGAACCGGGGATCGGAGAACGCCCCGCGCCAGCCGACGATCGCCTCCTGATCGGGCGAGCTCCACGTCATCCGTTCCAGCATGTCTCCGACGCTCACCCGGTTCCACCGATCCACCGCGTGACGATGGGTGAGACTGCGCACGTCAAGGCTCATGGGCGTCCCTGCTCCTCGCAACCGCGCAAGCCGGCGAAGCTGTCCGACCAGGCGCGTGAATGGGAGTGAATGAGAATTCACTAGGATGCTAACGCCGTGGCCGACACTTGGGAAGGTCGCGCGTGCGTGTTCTGAGGAGTCGCGTTCGCTCGGGGAGCGATGGCTCTCGCCAACGTAGTGAATCGCGAATAACGTGAGCGAGCGTCCCACCTGACGAAGTGGCGGCGGCCGGCAGGAGGTGGTCACGTGAGCACACTGGGGTCCACGCTCGACACGTCCTCGCAGACCTACCGCACGAACCGTGAGGCCCAGCTTACGGCGCTCGCCGAGCTCGAGGAGCAGCTGGATCTGGCGCGTGCAGGCGGTGGCCCCAAGTACTCCGCCCGGCACCATGACCGGGGTCGGTTGCTGGTGCGCGAGCGCGTCGAGCTTTTGCTCGACCGTGACAGCCCGTTCCTGGAGCTGTCCTCGCTGGCCGGTTGGGGCAGCGAGTTCACGGTCGGCGCCAGCCTCGTGACCGGGGTGGGCGTGGTGTCCGGAGCCGAGTGCATGCTGATCGCACACGACCCGACGGTCCGCGGCGGCGCGATGAACCCGTACTCGCTGCGAAAGAGCCTGCGGGCGTTGGAGATCGCTCGGATCAACCGGTTACCGGTCATCAACCTCGTGGAGTCCGGTGGCGCCGACCTGCCCAGCCAGTCCGACCTGTTCGTGCCAGCGGGGAAGATCTTCCATGACCTCACGCAGCTGTCGGCGCTGGGCATCCCCACGATCGCGCTCGTCTTCGGCAACTCCACCGCCGGTGGGGCGTACGTGCCTGGGATGTGCGATTTCGCCGTCCTCGTCGACGGCCACGCCAAGGTCTTCCTCGGCGGCCCGCCGCTGGTGAAGATGGCGACCGGTGAGGAGTCCGGCGACGAGGAGCTCGGCGGGGCGGCGATGCACTCGCGGGTGTCGGGGCTCTCGGACTACTTCGCCGTGGACGAGCTCGACGCCATCAGGATCGGCCGGGCGATCGTCGGTGAGCTGGGCTGGCGCAAGCTGGGCCCGGGAGCCACCCGGCCAGCTGACCCTCCGCGCTTCGACCCGGAGGAGCTGTTGGGCATCGCCGCCGCGGACTTCCGAGTGCCCGTCGACCCGCACGAGGTGCTGGCCAGGGTGGTGGACGGCTCCCGGTTCGGAGAGTACAAGGCGTTGTACGGCACCAGCCTGGTCACCGGCTGGGCCAGCATCCACGGCTTCCCTGTGGGGGTCTTGGCCAACGCACGCGGTGTGTTGTTCAGCGAGGAGGCGAAGAAGGCCAGCGAGTTCATCCTGCTGGCCAACCAGAGCAGCACGCCCCTGGTCTTCCTGCAGAACACCACCGGTTACATGGTCGGCAAGGACTACGAGCAGGGCGGGATCATCAAGGACGGTGCCAAGATGATCAACGCCGTCACGAACAGCACCGTCCCCCACATCACGATCAACATCGGCGCATCGTTCGGCGCGGGCAACTACGGGATGTCCGGGCGGGCGTTCGACCCCCGCTTCATGTTTGCCTGGGTCAACGCCAAGCTGGCCGTCATGGGGGCGGCGCAGCTGGCAGGCGTGCTCTCCATCGTGGCTCGGGCCGCGGCGCAGGGGGCTGGACGTGAGTTCGACGTCGCTGCCGACGAGGCCCGCCGACAGGTCATCGAGGCGCAGATCGAACGGGAGTCGCACTCGTTCTTCGTCTCGGCCCGGCTGTACGACGACGGCGTCATCGATCCGCGTGATACCCGGACCGTGCTGGGTATGGCGCTGTCGGCGGCCCACTCCCAGATCATCGAGGGGCGCCGCGGCTTCGGCGTCTTTCGGATGTAGGGGCGCTGATGAGCAGGATCGGCAAGCTGCTGATCGCGAACCGGGGGGAGATCGCGTCCCGGGTGATGCGCACGGCACGGGAGATGGACATTGCGACCGTCGCGGTGTTCTCCGACCCCGACGCTGACGCACCGTTCGTTCGCGACGCCGACGAGGCGGTGCACCTGCCCGGTAGTGCACCGGTCGACACGTACCTTCGCATCGACCGGATCCTGGACGCCGCAAGGAGAACCGGGGCGCACGCCGTGCATCCTGGCTACGGGTTCCTGTCCGAGAACGCCGGGTTCGCACGGGCCTGCGCCGAGGCCGGGCTGGTCTTCGTGGGCCCGTCCGCGGAAGCCATCGAGGCGATGGGCTCCAAGATCGCTGCCAAGACGTTGATGGCCGGCGCCGGTGTCCCCGTGCTGCCCGGGATCACGATCGATGCCGACATCCTCGATGTCCCTCCGGACCTCGCCGCGCGCGCCGGTGCAGAGGTCGGCTACCCGGTCCTGGTGAAGGCGGCGTATGGCGGCGGCGGGCGCGGGATGCGGGTCGTGCACGAGCCGAGCGAGCTTGCCGAGGCCGTCAGCAGCGCCCGCCGGGAGGCCGCGTCGGCGTTCGGGGACGGCACCGTGTTCCTCGAGCGATACGTGAGTGCGCCACGCCACATCGAGGTGCAGATCTTCGGTGACAGTCACGGCGAGGTCGTGCACCTGTTCGAGCGTGAGTGCTCTGTCCAACGGCGCTACCAGAAGATCATCGAAGAGTCGCCGTCACCGGTGGTCGACGCCGTGCTGCGAGCCGAGCTCGGCGCGGCCGCCGTGGCCGCGGCACGGGCGATCGGCTACGTCGGCGCCGGCACCGTGGAGTTCGTCCTGGACTCCGAGAAGCACTTCTACTTCCTGGAGGTCAACACCCGGCTGCAGGTCGAGCACCCCGTCACGGAGGGAGTCACGGGGCTGGATCTGGTGCGGCTTCAGCTGATCGTGGCCGAGGGGCATCCGTTGCCGCCGGAGGTGCGGTCAGCCACGATCACCGGTCACAGTGTGGAGGTCCGTCTCTACGCGGAGGACGTCGCCGCCGGCTACCTGCCCGCGACCGGGACGGTGCACCGGTTCACGGTGCCGGACCTGGCCGGCGTACGCGTCGATGCCGGCGTGGCCCAGGGATCGGTGGTGGGTCCGTACTACGACCCGATGCTGGCCAAGGTCGTCGCGACTGCGCCGACCAGGGACCAGGCCTGCCGTCTGCTGGCCCGCGCGCTGGAGGAGACCAGGCTGCACGGCGTCGTGAGCAACCGGGAGCTTCTCGTCGCGATCCTGCGCGAGCCGCAGTTCCTGGCCGGCGACATCGACACCGGGTACCTGACCCGGCACGACCCTGCGGCGCTGGTCCGTCCCCATCCGGACGCGCTCGGCGTGCACGCCGTCGCGGCAGGGCTGGCCGGACAGGCCGCGCGCCGACACACCGCGCCCGTGCTGGCGACGATCCCCTCGGGCTGGCGCAACGTGATGAACGGTCCGCAGCGGGTCACGTACCACTGCGACGGAAATGTCGTCGAAGTCTCATACCTTCTCAACGGTTCTGCGCTGACGGCCAGCGTCGACGGACAGGACCTGCCCGAGCTGGTGCTGCGTGCGGCTGCCCCGGACCGGGTGGACCTCGAAGTCGGTGGTGTACGCCGGATCCTCGCGGTGCACCAGGTCGGTGAGGTCAGTTACGTCGACAGCTCACTGGGCAGCACCGTCCTGACGGAGATGCCCCGGTTCCCCGAGCCCGGGTCACACACCGCTCCCGGGTCGTTGCTGGCCCCGATGCCGGGAACCGTGGTCCGGTTGGGTGCCGCGAACGGTGACCAGGTACGGGCAGGGACTGCCATCGTTGTGCTGGAGGCCATGAAGATGGAACACACGGTCAGTGCGCCGCACGCCGGGACCGTGACGGACCTCGTGGTCGCGGTCGGCCAGACGGTCGACGTCGGTACGGTTCTGGCTATTGTCACGGAGGCCCCATGAGCCCGTCCGCCACGACGTACGAGCTGCGTGGACCCGTGGCCTGGTTGACCATCAACCGGCCCGAGGCCCGCAACGCC
>JBDTDW010000104.1:0-4836 GCA_039922855.1 Candidatus Nanopelagicales bacterium
CCGTTCGCGCCCAGCAGGCCGATCCGATCCCCCGGGCCCAGACGCCAGGTCTGCCGGTGCAGGACCTCTCGGGCGGAGGCCGCCGGCGCGAGAGACACCTCTTCGAGGTCATACACCTGCTTGCCCAGTCGTGCCGTCGCAAACCTTTGTAGCGCCATGCGATCCCGGGCGGCTGGCTCGTCCGCGATCAACGCGTTGGCCGCCTCGATCCGGAACTTGGGCTTGCTGGTACGTGCGGGAGGACCGCGTCGCAACCACGCGAGCTCCTTGCGGAGGAGGTTCTGGCGGCGGTCCTCCGTCGCCGTGCCCTGCCGGTCGCGCTCTGCCCGGGCCAACACGTACGCGGCATAACCACCCTCGTAGGCGTGAACCTCGCCGTCGGTGACCTCCCAGGTCTGGGTGGAGACGGCATCGAGGAACCACCGGTCGTGGGTCACGACCAGCAGCGCACCCCGTCGCGCGGCGAGGTGCCCGGCCAGCCAGTCCACCGCCTCCACGTCGAGATGGTTCGTCGGCTCGTCCAGTACCAGCAGGTCGGGGTCTTTGAGCAGCACGTGCGCCAGCGAGGCCCGCCGCCCCTCACCACCGGACATGGTGTCCGCCCGGGTGCTCAGTCCGTCCCGGTACGCAGCCGCGTCCACCCCACCGAGCAGACCGTCCATCACGTCCCGGATGCGGGCGTCCCCGGCCCACTCGTGCTCCGGGCGATCACCCAACACGAGCGAGCGAAGCGTCGCGCCGTCAGGGAAGTAGTCCTTCTGCGTCAACAGTTCGATGCTCAGTCCACCGCGACGGGTCACCCGTCCGCTGTCGGGCTCCTGGACCCCGCACAGAACCTCGACGAGCGTGGTCTTGCCGCCGCCGTTGCGTCCGACCACCCCGATGCGAGCGCCACCGATCACCCCGATCGACACGTCGTCGAGCAGCGTCCGTACGCCGTGGTGCTTCGTCACGCCCTCCAGCGCGACGTAGGTCGTCGGCGCCATCAGTGCGCGTCCGTCCCATCGACGACCCGGGCGCCGTGGACCGGCCCGACCGCGCGCTTCACGGTGCGGCACACCCCGGAGGCGGTCAGGGACACCGCAGTGTCGAGGGCCGCCTCCTCGTCGCGGACGAGAAACGCGCACGTCGGTCCGCTCCCGGACACCACCGCCCCCAGCGCCCCGTGGTCGAGCCCGAGCTCCAGGACCTGGGACAGCTGGGGTCGCAGCGCGACCGCGGCCCGCTGCAGGTCGTTGGTGAGCGCCCGGCCCAGCGCGACGGCATCCCCGGAGCGCAGGGCTCCCATGACAGCCTCGTTGACGCGTGGTTCCAGGACCGGCGTGTCCCCGCGCAGCTTGTCGCACTCGCGATAGACCGCGGCGGTCGACAGCCCGGTCTCGGCGACGGCGAACACCCAGTGCAGCTGCCCTTTGGCCAACGCCGGGGTGAGTCGTTCCCCGCGGCCCGTCCCTACGGCAGTGCCACCCTTCAAGGCGAACGGCACGTCGCTGCCCAGTGTCGCCGCGAGCACGGCGAGCGCGCCCCGGTCCATCCCGGTACGCCACAACGCGTCGCAGGCCACCAGGACGGCAGCGGCATCGGCGCTGCCCCCGGCCATGCCCCCGGCGACCGGTATCCCCTTTCGCAGCAAGATGCTCACATCCGGCTTCACGTCCGCGGCGGCCGCCAAGGACTCCGCAGCCGCCCAGGCGAGGTTGCTCCGATCGACAGGGACACCATCGACCCGCTCCCCCTCCACCCGGACCGATATCCCGGCGCCGGGCCGGGCCTCGGTGACCGTCACCTCGTCGTAGAGGCCGACGGCGTGGAAGACCGTGACGATGTGGTGATAGCCGTCGCGGCGGCGGTTACCCACCGACAGCTGCAGGTTCACCTTCGCCGGGACACGTACCATGACCGACGCCGCGCTCGGCACCGGGATCAGTCGCGGCCCGGGCACGGAGGGACCCCTTCCCGGTGCTCGGCGATCCGCGCGAAGTCACTGACTGCGAGCTGCTCGCCCCGTAGCCCGGGGTCGACACCTGCAGCGCGCATGGCCGCCTCAGCGGCAGCCGGCGATCCGGCCCACCGACTCAGTGCCGACCGCAATGTCTTGCGCCGCTGGGAGAACGCCGCGTCGACCACGTCGAAGACCTCGTCCTGGGAGGCAGTCGTGTCTGGCGGGCTGGTACGCAGCAGCGACACCAGGCCACTGTCGACGTTGGGGGCCGGCCAGAAGACGTTGCGGCCCACGGACCCGGCCCGCCTCACCTCGCCGTACCAGCGGGCCTTGACGCTGGGGACACCGTACGTCCGGCTGCCCGGCTCGGCGGCGAGCCGATCCGCGACCTCAGACTGCACCATCACCAGCACCCGCCGGATCGTCGGGAACTGCGCCAACAAGGAGAGCAGAACCGGCACGGCGACGTTGTACGGCAGGTTCGACACGAGCGCGGTCGGTGCCGGGCCGGGAAGCCCGCTCAGCCGAAGGGCGTCTGCCGTGACGACCTCGAGGCGGTCGGCGAGGTCGGGCCGCCACCGCGCGACCGTACCCGGCAGCGCCGTGGCCAGGACCACGTCGATCTCGATGGCCACGACGCGCGACACCCGCGGAAGCAGCCCCAACGTCAGGCTGCCGAGTCCGGGACCGACCTCCACCACGACGTCGTGCGCGCCGAGCCCGGCCGTCTTCACGATGCGCCGTACCGTGTTGGCGTCGATGACGAAGTTCTGGCCGCGTGCCTTGGTGGGGTGGATCCCGAGGTCGGCAGCGAGCCGGCGTACGTCAGAGGCGCCCAGCAACCGCTCAACCGTCCCAGCCCCAGATAGCCCAGCCCCAGGAAGCCCTGTGCCAGGTGGCCCGGATGCGTTGGTCCGGCTCATGCCGCGACGCTACCGGCGCAGCCGCGACTCGGCCCAATCTCCGCGCCAACCGACACCATGGTCGGTGGTAGTCCGAACCCGCGCTTGACCTGGCCTCGGACCGGGCGCCTCACAGCCCGAAGGCTCGGCGCATGCTGGGCTGGCGAGGCGTCAGCGGGTCGCGCAGCCCCAGCATGAGCAGCGTGGTGTGAAGGAGCGACAGGTGACCGAACCGCCCGAGGGCAACCCTCCCGGGGTGGATCGACGGGGCCACCGCGAGCAGTGCCACGCGGTTTCCGGCAGCGCCGTCATTCTCGTCCCAGGTGATGAAGACAGCGGTACGGCCTGCCCGGTAGGTGGGGCTGGCCAGGATCGTGTCGACCCATGCGCGCAGCCAGGCGTCCCCGGTAGAGACCGGGCAGTTGTGGTCGTCGTGGCACAGGTTCGGGACCAGCAGCGTGAAAGCCGGCAGCGTCCGACGGGCCAGTGCGCTGGCCAGCGACCCGCGCGCGGGGCTGCCCATCAGAACGTCATGCACGGCACAGCTGCGGCGTAGTGCCGTGAAGTAGGCAGCGGGATTGTGCTTGACCGCGTACAGCCCGGTTGAACCCATGGCGCAGCGCGCAGGCATCGACTCCGCGAACGTCGCCCAGCCGCGACGCGCGGCGTCGGCCAGCGCGAAGATCGACGCCCCAGGGATCCGATGTGTCGACGGTCCAGCATCGTCCCTGACCCCGTGGGTCGAGCCGGAGGTCAGTGCCAGGTAGTTCGGCAGCGAGGGGTGCGCCACGGCGGAGTAGGTCGCCGCATGGCCGCACTGCCGGGCCAGGGAGTTCTCGAACGGCGCAGCGCGCGATCCCAGGATCCCGGCCGACGCCTGGTTCTCCATGACGATCCACACCACGTGGTCCCATCGGCGCGGTGGCGGCGTTCCCAGGCACGGCCGGCCGGGCCGTACCGCCACCTGGGCCGGGACCACCGCCGCAGCGACGTCGGCCGACGCGCGGGTCGGCGAGACCGATATGGCGGCAGCTGCGGACGGGCCGGGTGCCGTGCACCCGACAGTAAGAGCTGCAACGGTCAGGCCCGCGAGCGGCCACAGGCGCCGAGGTCGGGTAGGAGTCACCGGAAGACCTTGGACACGGATCGCCCGGTGCCGCGGCCAGGTGTCCGCTCAGCGATACAGCGGTACACATCGGCGGGTCTACAGGAAGCGCCCGCAGTACGGCCACGGGGCGCGGCCGCGATTGTCATAGAGCAGCTGGGCCCGGTAAGTCTGCTCCGCCGGTGTCGCGTCGATGGGGTCGCCGACACCGCCGACCCCGTGCCAAGTCTTCAGGTCGAACTGGTACATGCCGCGGTACTTCCCGCTCGGATTGACCGCGCGCGGACGGGCATGGGTCTCGCACATGGCCAGTGCGGCGAAGTTCGGCGCGCGACCCACGACCTTCCCCGTGGCAGGCACGAACGTCGACTCGTACGTCACCCCCGCGGTGCCGACACCGACCCCTATACCGATCCCGCCCGAGCCCGAAGCACCGGTGCCGACTGCGATGACCCATCCCGTCGGGGCGGTGATCACCTTGTCGGAGACCAGGGTGGACGCGACCGCGATGCCGTCCTGGTACCGCACCCGCAGCGTGCGCTGACGCACCCCGTCGGAGCCGGAGGAGATGAGCTCGCTGCTGCCGGCGGGCAGGCTCGAACGCTTCACCCACGTCACGGTTGCCGCCATCGTGGTCTGCTGCACCTGGTCCGAGACCTGGATCCGGACCAAGCGGTACGTAGCACCGGCGACGACCGGTGCAGTCAATGAGGCGGAGAGCTGGTCGCCGTGCTGGTAGCCCACATCGGCGTCCGCCAGTGCCTGGCCGACGGTCGTCGCCGTGGTTGTGAGCGGCGTCGACGAACCGTCCGCCACGAGCGTCACGGTCTTGGCGGTACGGACGGTCAGCGTGGCGCCGGTCAGGGGGAGCGGAGACAGCGGGGACT
>JBDTDW010000105.1:0-7349 GCA_039922855.1 Candidatus Nanopelagicales bacterium
CCGAGCAGGGACAGTCGGTCACCCTCGCCGACGGCTATCTGGAGGTGGCGGGCAGCACGTGCGCCGCCATCGGCGACCTCGCGGCGCAGAGCCACCTGACCATCCACGAGCTCTTCGAGGACAAGGCCTCACTGGAAGAGGCGTTCATGGAGATGACCAAGGACAGCGTCGAATACCACACCGATTCGGTCGAAGCCGCGAGCGCAGGGAAGTGAGCCACATGTCCACGACCGTCCCGGCACCGCCGCCGTACGTCTCCGGCCTCGCCCCTGCTACCCCCAACATCGTCAATGTCATACGGTCCGAGTGGACCAAGATCTGGTCGGTGCGCTCCACGATGTGGACGCTGCTGATCGGCTTTTTGCTCACGGTCGGGCTCTCAGCCCTGATCTGTTGGGGCACCGAGGCGAACTACAGCCAGATCCGCCCCGAGCAGCGGGCCACGCTGGACCCGACCTCGACCAGCCTGGCCGGCCTCGTGTTCGGTCAGCTCGCGCTGGCCGTGTTCGGGGTGCTGTTCATCAGCTCGGAGTACTCCACCGGTGGGATCCGCACCACCCTGACAGCCGTGCCGCAGCGCCTGCGGGTGTTGACGGCCAAGGCGATCGTGCTGGCCGTGGTCGCTGTCGTCGTCGGGATGATCTCCTCCGTCGTCGCCTTCGTCGTCGGCCAGGCGTTCTTGTCCCGGGTCGGGATCGAAGCCCACCTCGGTGACCCCGGCGTGCTGCGCGCCGTCGTCGGGGGTGGCCTGTACCTGCTCGCCTCCGCGATGTTCGGTTTCGCCCTGGGAGCGTTGCTACGCCACAGCGCCGCCGGGATCAGCCTGGCGATCGCACTGCTGCTGGTGGTACCCCCGCTGACGAACCTGCTGCCCGGCGACTGGGGCCACTGGATCGAGAAGTACTTCACGAGCAACGCCGGTCAGCAGATCACGTCGGTCGTCCCGAGCGATGACGCGCTGGGCCCGTGGGCCGGCTACGCCGTCTTCACGCTGTGGTGGCTGGTGATCCTCGTCATCGCCGGTGCTCTGATGGCGCGACGCGACGCCTGAGGTCCACTGCCGCGCTCGCAAGTGGCCCGTGCCGCCCGGCGTCGATACGGAGGGTCGCCTAACGTGGTGGCATGGTCGCCGCCCAATCCCCACCTGACGGCGACGCCGCGCGCCCGGACACCGAATCGTCGACGCCGGCGATCCGTGCCTTCGGCATGTCAGAGCAGGTCACCAACCAGGCTCCCCCGCTGACCGGGCACAACACATACACGGCGGACCTCGGACTGCCCGAAGCGGTCGCGCGATATGCCCCAGATGCCGAGCTGGACCTGCACGACCTGGGCTGGCTCTCAGGGGACGCCACCTGGCAGTCCCGGGGGGACGAGGCGAACCGGGACGTACCCCGCTTGCGCACGCACGACCGCTACGGACACCGCGTCGACGAGGTGGTCTACAACCCCGCCTGGCACGAACTGCTCGAGGTCGCGGTGCTGCACGGTCTGCACGCCACGCCGTGGGAGTCGCGCCGGCCCGGGGCGCACGCCGCGAGGGCCGCGGGTTTCATCGTCTGGTCCGGTGTGGAGGCCGGGCACGGCTGCCCGGTGTCCATGACGTACGCGGCCGTTCCGGCACTGCGCACTGACCCGGACCTTGCCGCCGCCTGGATCCCCCGCCTGACCGCGACGTCGTACGACCCTGCGCTGCGGGCACCGGGAACCAAGGTCGGCGCCCTGGCCGGCATGGGGATGACGGAGAAGCAGGGCGGATCGGACGTGCGGACCAACACCACCCGGGCCGAGCCGGTGACCGACGGATACCTGCTCACCGGGCACAAGTGGTTCTGCTCGGCGCCGATGAGCGATGTCTTCCTGGTGCTGGCCCAGGCACCCGGTGGCCTCACCTGCTTCGTGCTGCCACGGGTCCTGCCCGACGGCTCCCGGAACCCGTTCTCACTCATACGCTTGAAGGACAAGCTGGGCAACCGTTCCAACGCCTCTGCCGAGGTGGAGCTGGACGGCAGCCTGGCGCAGCGGCTCGGGGAGGAGGGCCGCGGGGTCCGTACGATCGTGGAGATGGTCTCTGCGACCAGGCTGGACTGCGTCCTGGGCTCCACCGCGCTGCAGCGCCGGGCCGTGCACGAAGCCGTGTGGCACACCAGGCACCGGGCGGCGTTCGGGCACCTGTTGGTGGACCAGCCTTTGATGGCGTCCGTGCTTGCCGACCTCGTGGTCGAGTACGAAGCCTCTCTGGCACTGGGCATGCGGTTGGCCGCGACGTTCGACAGCGCTGATCCGCAGGCTGCGGCACTGCGCCGACTCGCACTGCCGGCTGCGAAGTTCTGGGTCTGCAAGCGAACTTCGAGCGCCGTCGGCGAAGCCCTGGAATGCCTGGGCGGTAACGGCTACGTCGAGGATTCTGGTATGCCCAGGCTGTACCGCGAAGCACCGGTCAACTCGGTGTGGGAAGGCTCGGGGAACGTCACCGCGCTGGACCTCGTACGAGCCCTGACGCGTGAGCCCGACGCTCTGGACGCCTACCTCGCCGAGGTCGGGGAGGCCGCGGGAGCGGACCCTCGGCTCGATGCCGCCGTGACCGACCTGCTCACCTCCCTGGCTGACCTGAGTGAACCTGAGTCACGGGCGCGCCGACTGGCCGAGCAGGTGGCGACGGTGCTGGCCGGGTCCTTGCTGGTGCGCCACGGGGACCCGGCCATCGCCGACGCATACTGCGCCACCAGGCTCGGCGGCGATCACGGCGCCACGTTCGGGACTCTCCCGCACGGCACCGACACCGGCGCGATCCTGGCCCGGGTCCCCTTGGCCGCGCACTGATCGAACGTGCGCCAGGATGGGTCCATGGAACCTGGCGGGATCATCTCCGGAATCCTCATCGGCCTGTTCATCGGAGCAATCGCACGACTCGTGGTCCGCAACGCCGAGCCCATGGGGTGTTTGCTCACGATGCTCGTCGGGATAGTCGGGGGCGCGATCGGGTTGGCGATCGGGACGGCGCAGAACTGGAACTTCTGGATCACGTTCGCGGTCCAGATCGTGGTAGCGGGGCTCATCGTGGCTGCGTTCTCGCTGGCCACGCGGCCGCGAGCCGGCCGCTGAGGAGTCGCACGATGCGCATGCTGCTGCCCGAGCCCCGGGACGAGCTGACCGACGCGGATCTCGATGCCGTGTACGCCTGGCCGCAGTCCGGGACCTGGTTGCGCGCCAACATGGTCTCAACTGTCGACGGCGCAGCCCGCTCCCCGCAGGGCTTGTCGCACGGCATCTCCTCCGACGCCGATCGCCGGCTGTTCGGTCGGCTACGCGGGTTGGCGGACGTGATCCTCGCCGGCGCCTCCACGGTCCGGGAGGAGGGCTACAGCGTCGCCAAGGCCAAGCCCGACTTCGCCGGACGCCGAGCCGCTGCGGGGCAGAGCGAGGTGCCCCCGGTCGCCGTGGTCAGCCGCTCCCTCTCGCTGGATCTGTCCGGACCGCTGTTCTCGGGGGGTGCCCAGCGCACGATCGTCCTCACCTGTGAGGCAGCAGACCCTGCGGCCCTCGCGAGGGCGCAGTCCGTGGCCGACGTGCTGGTCTGTGGCCGAGACGACGTCGATCTGGCAGCGGCCGTCGCGGCTCTGCGTGCCAGGGGACTCGGCAGGATCCACTGCGAGGGTGGCCCACACCTGCTCGCCGGGCTCGCAGCGGCGGGTGTGCTGGACGAACTGTTGCTGACTCTGTCCCCGCTGCTGGCCGGTGGGAATTACGACGAGCGCAACGCCATCATGCGGATCCTGGCCGGGCCGGGACTGACAGACCCACCGGTCCCCCTGCAGCTACGGCACGTCATCGAGGACGCCGGGACGCTGTTCCTGAGCTACGCCGGGGCCTCACGGGCCGACGCGCCGCTCGAGCACTGACAGGGCTCGCCCTGAGCCTGGGTGTGCCCTCCCCGCTGCTCATGGGCCTGAGTGCGCTGTTCCGGGCCATCCGCACGCCCCCCTTGATCAACTTACTTGTCCGACACCAAGCCCATGATCAACGAGGAGCGGAGTCCTCCCCGCGTTGTGCGCCGTGGCCGCACCGTAAGGTTCGTCGCACCGGTGCGCAGAACCCGTACCGTATGACGCGTGCGCCTGCCTGTCATGCCTCCGGTGAAGCCCATGCTGGCCAGGGCCGTCCCCGAGGTGCCGCCACCCGACGCCGGTGCCGGGGGCCTTGTGTACGAGCCGAAGTGGGATGGCTTTCGCTGCATCGTGTTCAAGGACGGTGACGAGGTGGTCCTGGGCAGCCGCAACGAGAAGCCGCTGACGCGATACTTCCCGGAGGTCGTCACCGCGCTGCGCGAGAACCTCCCAGACCGGTGCGTGCTCGACGGCGAGGTGATCGTACGCATCGGTGACCGTTTGGACTTCGAGCGGTTGCAGGAGCGCATCCACCCGGCGGACTCGCGGGTCCAGATGCTGGCCGAGAAGACTCCGGCGTCGTACGTCGCCTTCGACCTGCTCGCTCTGGACGAGGAATCGTTCCTAGAGCGGCCGTTCTCCGAGCGTCGTGCCGCCCTCACCGGCGCCCTGGCCGGGGCGCGCGACCCGGTGTTCCTGACACGGGTGACGGACTCCCTGCCGGACGCTCAACGCTGGTTCGAGGCGTTCGAGGGCGCGGGCCTGGACGGGCTGGTGTGCAAGCCGTTGCCGGCGGCGTACACACCCGACAAGCGCACGATGCTCAAGGTCAAGCACGCTCGCACCGCGGACTGCGTGCTGGCCGGCTGGCGACCGTACAAACAACGGGGGCCGGACGGGCAGGAGGTCGTCGGCTCCCTGATGCTCGGGCTCTACTCCGACGACGGCGTGCTGCAGAGCGTCGGGGTCGCCGCGAGCTTCCCGATGGCGCGGCGCGCCGAGCTCGCCGAACAGCTGGCGCTCATCCCCGCCGGCAGTGACCACCCGTGGGCGCAGTGGCAGGAGGCCGCCGCCCACGAGAGCGCTCGCCTGCCCGGCGCTGTGTCGCGCTGGAACGCTGGCAAGGACCTCTCCTTCCACCCGGTACGCCCGGACCTGGTGGTCGAGGTGCGCTACGACGCCATGGAGGGCAACCGGTTCCGGCACACCACGCAGTTCTCGCGGTGGCGCACCGACCGGGACCCGCGCTCCTGCACCTACGACCAGCTCGAGCGTCCGGTCCGCTACGACCTCGCCGACGTCCTCGCCTGACTTCCTCCCGGCCGGTATCCACCATGACGGTGCAACAACCACCTGAGATCGCCGCTGCTTTGACGACACTTCAAGCAGGTACTCGATCTGGGCGGGTCTGGGATCACCACTCAGGGCTTCTTGGCGCGGCTGGGCTGGACGCGCGACGGCTCCCCGGGCATCTTGGGGTACTCCGGGGGGTAGGGCAGGTCTCCCAGTCCATCGTCACGCTGGTCGCGCTCGTACCACTCCAGCACCGGGGTGAGGTCGTACGCGACCTCGTCGATGCCTGCGTGACGGTCCCCCACTTCTGCGAACCGGGCACCGGCGCTGCGGATCGTGAAGTCCAACGGCGTGACGGCCGGCAGCTCGTCCCAGGTGAGCGGCATCGACACCGTGGCCTGCGGTCGCGGGCGGACCGAGTACGCCGAGGCGATCGTGCGATCCCGCGCGTTCTGGTTGTAGTCCAGGAACACCGTCTCGCCCCGCTCCTCCTTCCACCACTTCGTCGTGACCTGGCCGGGCATCCGTCGCTCCAGCTCCCGTCCGATCGCGATCGCGGCATGGCGTACGGAGGTGAAGTCCCACCGCGGCTCGATGCGGACATAGATGTGCAGGCCGCGACCTCCCGACGTCTTGGGCCACCCCGTCCAGCCCAGCTCGGCCAGCAGGGCCCGCAGCTCCCCTGCCACGACGACGGAGTCGGCGAAGTCCGTCCCTGGCTGCGGGTCCAGGTCCAGGCGCAGCTCGTCGGGATGATCGACGTCTTCCCGGCGCACCGGCCACGGGTGGAATGTGATCGTTCCCAGGTTCGCCGCCCAGGCCACCACCGCGAGCGAGGTGGGCGCGATCTCGTCGGCGGTGCGTCCCGACGGGAACGTGATGTGCGCGGTCTGGACGTATGCAGGAGCGTTCGCCGGCACCCGCTTCTGGTAGAACGCGTCCCCTCTGTTGTCAGCGCGGGTCGCGATGACAGCACCCTCGAACACCCCACCTGGCCATCGCTCCAGGGTCGTGGGCCGCTCCCGCAGCGCCCGTAGGATCCCTTCACCGCAGGCCAGATAGTGCTGCACCAGCTCCAGCTTTGTGATCCCTACCCGCGGGAAGTACACCTTCGAGGGGTTGCTCACCCGGACCACCTGATCGCCTACGTCGAGCTCGATCGCCTCGGTCTTGGTCGCCATGACCAGGACGCTAGCGGGAACTGCCGAGCCGCGGCGGCCCTGAGTACCGCCTGGCCATCACGCCGTCAGCGAACCGTCAGGTGCCAGGCGTGACCGGCCGGGCCAGGTGGACGTACCGTCGACACATGAGCCATACGATGCCGAGCAACCGGAAGGACGGGTCGACGTACGACGTCGCCCTGAGCGAGCAGCAGTGGCGGGAGAAGCTCACCCCGGCGGAGTACCAGGTGCTGCGAGAAGCGGGCACAGAGGCTCCTTTCCAGGGCGAGTACACCGACACCACCGACCGTGGGGTGTATTCCTGCCGGGCCTGCGGGCACGAACTGTTCTCCAGCGACACGAAGTTCTCCTCGCACTGCGGCTGGCCCTCGTTCTGGTCCCCGCTCGCAGGAGCCAACGTCGAGCTGATCGAGGACCGGTCGATGTTCATGCGACGCACCGAGGTTCGCTGCGCGCACTGCGGCAGTCACCTCGGCCATGTGTTCGAGGGCGAGGGTTACGACAACCCGACTGACCAGCGCTATTGCATCAACTCGATCAGCCTGCGCCACGAGCCTGTCTAGCGCTCGAAGCACATGTTCGGGCGCAGTGCAGAGACAAGCTCGGTCGCGGCACGGGTGCCGGACCCGATGCAGGCGGCGATGCCGATCCCGTCGTACGCCGCCCCGCACACCACGATGCCGCGCAGCGGGGCAACAGAAGCCCGGATGGCCTCGACGCGATCGACGTGCCCGACGGCGTACTGCGGCAGCGCTCCACCCCACCGTGAGACCACAGCGTCCACCGGACGGGCGCGGCCCAACCGCAGCACGAACGCCAGGTCCTCATGGCTGAGGGCGATGAGCTCGGCATCGTCGCGCTGCAGCACCGAGACCGCGCCGGCCCGCCCGATCGAGGTCTGCACCACCGACAGCCCGACGGCGTCGGCGGCCCGGCCCAGCCAGCGCCAACGCCGGCTCGCGTAGGTCGCCGCCGTCACGGCCCGCGG